>CAZQNC010000046.1:0-9955 GCA_964594625.1 uncultured Thermoplasmatales archaeon
AGTCACAGGAAGGCTAACCTGTGGTTTTCTTGGCCGGTTTGTCTTGCCAGGCTGCGTTTGATTTTTCTTTTTCAGGTGAGATGGTAGGGCTGCGCGGCGTGATGACCGATGTTACCGACCGCAAGCACGCCGAGCAAAAAATCGCTGAGCTCAACGACACGCTCCGTCTCATCAACAAGATTATGCGCCATGACATCCTCAACGACCTGCAGATAGCGCAGAGCTCCCTCGAGCTCTACGGAGAGGACACCGATGTCGATTTGCTCGGCAAAGCCGGGCAGCGCATGCGTAACGCGGTGGAGCATATCAAGCGGATGCGCGGGCTGGAGTCACTCGTGGCCTCGGCGAAAGAGCTGCAGCCGGTCAACCTGCGGAAGGTGGCCGATGACGTCGTTGCTGGCTGCATCGTGAACTGCAGCGTCGAGGGCAATGCGGTTGTCATGGCGGACGATGCCCTGCATTCGGTGGTGCAGAACCTGGTGCACAACGCCGTGGTGCACGGCAACGCCGACGAGGTCACCATTTCAATGTGCTGCACCGATGACATGTGCGAGCTCCGGGTTGCCGACAACGGCGTGGGCATCCCCGGTGAGGCCAAGGAGCATGTTTTCGAGGAGGGCTTCAGCCACGGCGGCACGGGGGGAACGGGCCTGGGTCTGTATATCGTGAAGCAGACCGTGGCCCGCTACGGCGGCAGCGTGGCCGTCGAGGACAACGAGCCGCGGGGCACCGTGTTTGTGCTCCGGATGCGCCGGGGGAGCCATGGGTAACCGTCGTCGTGGATGGCTGCGGGATGTGTGGCGTCATCTGGTTGAGCCGGTGCCGTCGATGCGGGATGCGGAAATGCATCGCCGGTCGCGGCTGCTTGCCTCGCTGCTGCTTTCCTTTCTGGTGCTGCTGGCGGCGGTGCTGGCGGCCTCCGCGGTCGTTGACCTGGCTGAACCGTTTTTGGCGTCTCATATGATGTATCTCAGCGTCGGGGTGCTGGCTGCACTGCTCGGTGCGTACGGGCTCACCCGGAAGGGATTGTATGGGGCAGGGGCCGCGGTGACGGTGGGCACGCTTTCCCTCGCCGTTTTCGGCGCTGCGATGGTGGTCATGTCCGGGTGGTCGCCGCGCTACGACCCGGGAGATGTCAACCTGCTTGTTTTTCTGATTTTTCTCTTGCTGTTTTCGGGCATGCTGCTGTCGCTGCGCCAGACGCTGGTGTTCGCGGTTGCCGACGGCGTGGGCATGCTCATGCTGCCGCTGTTTTTTTCCCATATTTCCGTTGTTGACATCCTGGGCGGCCCGTTCCTGTTGTTCGTGGTCGTGGCATTGCTCGTGGCCTGGACGAGTCATCACCGCGACCAGCTGGAGGAGATACGCTGGGCTGAGCTTGCCAGAAGCGAGGAACGCTATCGTTCCATCGTCGAGCATGCACACGCCGGGATTCTCATCGCAGACGACGCGTACCGCCTCAGCTTCGTGAACGACCGATTGTGCCAGATGCTCGGATATCCCCGGGAGGACATCATGGGGGCGGACTTCCGGCGGTTTTTGGACGCGGAAAGCCGGGTGCTGGTCACCGACCGCTACCGGAGACGGCAGCGGGGCGAGGCCGTGCCGTCGAGCTACGAGTTCAACGTTCTCACCCGGAACGGGGAAAAGCGGCGGGTGCAGATTATTTCCACCGTTATACAGGACGTGCAGGGGCGAACACGAACCATGGCGCAGGTGCTGGATATCACCGAGCGAACGCAGGCCGAGCGGGAGCGGGAGCAGGCAATGGCGGAAATGCACCGGGCCCTCGAGCTGGAGAAACGGTTCAAGGCGGACGCCGCCCATTTCTTCCTCAACCCGATCGCCATCGCCAAGGGGTACATGGAAATCGCCATGGAAGACATGCCGGATGACTGCAAAGAAAAAATCACGGCGTCCCGCAACGCCATCAGGCGCGTGGAAAACGTCATCAAAAACATCGTCGAAAAAGGCGAAATACGGGAATGAACCACCGGGCCATGGCGGAGTGCAGGCCCCGGTGGCTGCGATACATACATATAACCGCCGCATGTTTAACGGACGATGACAGGAGCGAGCGAGGAGACGATCCGCGACGTCAGGCTGCCCGATGGGGACAAGGGCGAACTGTTTGCCGTAGCGGAGCAGCGGATGGGCGCCGGCCGCATCAAAATCATCTGCGAGGACAGTGTCGCCCGCATGGGCCGCATCCGGGGCAAAATGAAGCGCCGCGCCTGGATTCGCAGCGGCGACCTGCTCATCGTCCGCCCCTGGGAGTTCCAGAACGAAAAGGCGGATATCCTGTACCGGTATTCGCCGACCGAGACGTCGCATCTGGCCCGCCAGAACCGGATACCGGACAACATAGACGTGTTCGAAGCATGAAATGGAGCACCGAGTCCGAGGACCTGTTATCAGGTAAAACCGAGGGAGAGGTATTCGAAAGAGCGACCTATGAGGCGCTGTACAAGCTCATGTCCCAGAGGGCCATCGAGGTCTTCGATTTCCCGATTTCGACGGGCAAGGAGGGCAACGTGTTCCGCGCCCGCAACCGGGATGGATACGTGGCGGTAAAGATCTATCGTCTCAACACCTCCACGTTTCGCAACATTTCCAAGTACCTGCAGTACGACCGGCTTTCATCGGTCAAAAAGAACCGGCGGGGAGCCATCTTCGCCTGGGCGAACAAGGAATACCGCAACCTCGAGCGGCTGTGCGAGGCCGGCGTCCGCGTCCCGCAGCCGGTGGCCCATCAGGGAAACGTCATCGTGATGGAGTACATCGGCAGCGAGACCACGCCGGCGCCGATGCTCAAGGACGCCGAGATGGAAGCGCCGGAGGAAGTGTTCGATGCAATCGTGGCAGACATGTCCCGGATGTATCACACCGGCGGGCTGGTGCACGCCGACCTGTCGGAGTACAACGTGCTCTACCGGGAGGAGCCGGTTATCATCGACGTGGGGCAGATGGTGAAACGCGAGCACCCCATGGCCCGGGGCTTTCTCGAGCACGATGTCGACACCCTCTCCCATTTTTTCAGCCGCTTTTTCCCCGTTGACCGTGACATTATGCTGCAAAACATCATGGAGGAGTATGTATGAAATATGTGAAAATACCGCGTGACAGGATAGCCGTCCTCGTCGGCAACGACGGGGAAACAAAGGAAGCGATAGAGAACCACGGCGTCGAGCTCAACATTGACTCGGAGACCGGCGACATAGCCATTCGGAGCAGCGACGCGGTCGTCGAGTTGGATGCGCAGAGCGTGGTCCGGGCCATCGGTCGAGGGTTTTCCCCGGAGCATGCGCTGCACCTGTTCAAGGATGACTACTATTTCGAGCTGCTGGACATGCGGGACTACGTGGGAAAAAAAGGCAAGGACGTGCACCGCATCGCCGGCCGGGTCATCGGCAAAAACGGCCGCTCCCGGCGTATCATCGAGGAATTGACGGGCGCGTTTCTCTCCGTGTACGGTACCACGGTGGGGCTCATCGGGCAGCCCCGCGGTCTCGACGTCGCTCTGGAAGCGGTGCGGATGCTGCTCAACGGCGCCAACCATGCAACGGTCTACCATTTCCTGGAAAAAGAGAAAAAGCGCATGAAACTCGAGGAGTTCGGGCTGCGCTAGCTGAAATCGAGCTGTTTCATCAGGCGCCGTTGCGCCTTCCGGCTGGACAGCCCTTTCATCAGCTTTTTGGACTTCCGGTAGTAGCGGAGCAGTTCTTTGACCTCGCGGGCTTCGACGCCGGCGCCGCGGGCGATACGGTTGACCCGGGATGACTTGATGAGCCGGGGGTTTTCCATCTCCTGCTCGGTCATGGAGTCCATCATCACCCGGAAGACCTCGAGTTTTTCCTCCGTCTCGTGCATGTCGGCGCCGCGCATCCGCTGTCCGAGCCCGCCGGGGAGCATGTCCGCCAGCTTCTGCAGGGAGCCCATGCCGGAGACCATCTCCATCTGCTCGTACATGTCCTTGAGCGTGAACTTGCCCGACATGATCTGCTGCGCGCTCTTCTCCAGCTTGTCCTTGCCCTTTTCCCGGGCGACCTCCTCGGCTTTTTCGAGCAGGCTTTCGATGTCGCCCATGCCGAGCAGGCGGGAGAGAAAGCGCGTGGAGTCGAACTTTTCGAGGTCCTCGAGATGTTCGCCGGTTCCCACGTAGAGAATGGGGGCCTCGGTTTCTGACACCGCCGAGAGAGCGCCGCCGCCCTTTGCGGTGCCGTCCATCTTGGTGAGGATGACGCCGGTGACGCCGATGGCGTCGTTGAAAGCCTTGGCCTGGGGGCCGGCCTGCTGCCCGGTGGAGCCATCCATGATGAGGATTTTTTCGTCCGGGTCTGCCACTTTAAAGATGCGTTTCATTTCGTCGATGAGGTCCTGCTCGAGGCTGTGCCGCCCGGAGGTGTCGACGATGACAACGTCATGTTTTTTGAACGTCTCCATCCCCTTTTTGACGACCTCGACCGCGTCGTCGCCACCGCCGTAGACGGGGACGTTGATGCGGTCGCCGATCTGTTTGAGCTGGTCATATGCCGCTGGTCGGTGCACGTCGCCGGCGATGAGCGCCGGGCGGAGCCCCTTCCGCTGGAAATAGTTGGCGAGCTTGCCGCAGGTCGTGGTCTTGCCCTGGCCGTACAGGCCGACCATCATGATGGTCTGCTTTTTGAGCGGCAGCTCCCGCCCGCGGCCGAGCAGCCCGGAGAGCTCGTCGTGGACGATGCGGATGACGTGCTCGCGGTTGCTCATCCCGGGCAGGGGTTTTTCCTCCAGGGCTCGTTGCTCGATGCGCTTCGATAGCTGCAATACGAGCTCGACGTTGACGTCGGCCTGGAGGAGCGCCCGCTGTATGTCTTTGACGACTTCTTTTATGAGCGAGGTGTCGATGTGCCGGGCGTTGGCGATTTTTTTGATGGTGCCCCGCAGGGAGTCTCCCAATCCGTCGAGCATTGCCGGAACAACATCCCGGGGTTATATAATCGTTGTCCTCTCCCGGCTCCTGTTTTAAAAAGAATGCCCACGTGGGTTAATGCTTTCACACTGCGGGCATCTGCTTGTTGTGGATGGAAGAGTCGATGATTTTCCGCATGGCGGTGAAGCCGATGGTGCGGGGGTATACCCGTTTTGCACCTGCCTCCCGCATCTCCCGGGCGAGCAGCGAGGCGAAGGCGGTGAAACCGTAGATCGTCGCCTGGGGGTCGATTTCGAGTATCTGCCGGGTGGCCTCGACGCCGTCGACGATGGGCATGTTGACGTCCATGATGACCAGGTCGGGTCGCTTGCCCTGCTCCGTCAGGTTTTTGTACATCCGGACGCCGGCCATGCCGTCTCCGGCACGGTAGAGCGTGATGTTCAGGGGGCCGAGCACGCTCTCCATGAGGTCCTGGATGTATGGATCATCTTCCACCAGGAGTATGGTTTCGTTCATGGTCCTCCATTTTGCTTTCTTTTTGCTATCTAAACGATAACAATATAGATGCCGCTGCATATATATAAACCTTTGCTTTTCCCGCCGCTCGAAAGGGAGGGGACAGAAAACTTAATAGGCGCCACCGATTATCTTTTCATGGCCATCGGATTCGTCCTCATCAACGTGGCCCCGGCGTCGGAACACGACATCTACGACAGGCTCATCGAGATAGACGACATCACTGAACTCTATCCGCTCTTCGGAGAATACGACTTCATCGCCCGCGTCGAAGCAGCAACGCCCACCGAAATCGGCGGCATCGTCGTCAACAAAATACGGTCCCTCGAGGGCGTCGCCGACACCAAGACCCTCACCACGGCGAGCATCGACAGATAACACCGGTCAAATCTTTTATAAAAGCTCGCAATATATAGCCAGGATGCAATCCGATTTACAGGCCTTCTTGCAGCTCGATTTCTTCAAACAGCACGGCTTCACCCGCAAACAGTGCCCCGAATGCGGCGCCCACTTCTGGACAACCAATCCAGAGCAGCAGCACTGCGGCGACGCCCCCTGCGTTCCCTACACGTTCATCGGCACCCCGCTCGGCGACCATCCGTACACTGCATCGGATATGCGCGAAGCCTTCCTCACCTTCTTCGAACACAACGACCACAGGCGCCTCAAGCGCTACCCGGTCGTCGCCAGATGGCGCAACGACGTCTACCTCACCATTGCATCCATCGCCGACTTCCAGCCCCACGTCACCTCCGGCCAGGTACCCCCGCCCGCCAACCCGCTCGTCATCTCGCAGCCCAGCATCCGGCTCAACGACCTTGAAGAAGTCGGGCGGAGCGGCCGCCACCTCACCATGTTCGAGATGATGGGACACCACGCGTTCAACAACCACGAGCAGATATACTGGAGCGAAAAGACCATCCAGCTGTGCGACCAGTTCCTCCAGAGCATCGGCGTCCCCACCGAGCAGGTCACCTACAAGGAAGGTGAATGGTACGGCGGCGGCAACGCCGGCGCCTGCCTGGAAGTGCTGGCAGCCGGGATGGAAATATCGACGCTGGTCTTCATGAGCCTCCAGCGCAGCGACGGGGGCACCATAGAGGTCAACGGCGAAGCCTACACAGAGATGCCGCTCCAGGTGGTCGACACCGGCTACGGCCTCGAAAGACTCGTCTGGCTCACCCAGGGATCGGAGACGGTCTACGACGCCGTCTTCCCCGACGTCATTGCGGCCATCCGCGAGGCAGCCATCTCGCCGAACCGGGAGGACATCTACGCCCTGACCGACCACACCCGCTGCCTGGCCTTCATGCTCGGTGACGGCATCGTTCCCAGCAACGCCGAGGAAGGCTACCTGGCCCGCCTCATCGCCCGCAGGGCGTTACGCTTCATCGACCGCCTCCAGCTCGACATGACGCTCGATGAGCTGGTCGACCTGCACCTCCAACAGCTCAAAAAAGACTTCCCCGACCTGGCTGCATCACGCGGCGCGATGCACGAGATGCTCGACAAGGAGACCGCCAAGTACCGGGAGACGCTCGACAAGGGCCGGCGGCTGGTCGCCCGCTACGTCCAGGAGCACGGCGACATCCCGGAGCAAAAGCTCATCCAGTTCTACGACACCCACGGGGTGCCACCCGACGTGGTCAAAGAGGTTGCCGGCGATGCGGTGACGATTCCCGACGACTTCGCCTCCCGGGTGGCCGAGCTCCACACCGGCAGCCAGCCCACCGGTCAGGAAGCACGAAAAAGCCGGTACAGCACCGAACAATTATACTACAAGCAGCCATACCAGCGCAGCTTCGAAGCCACCGTCACCTGGACGGGCACCGATAACGGCAACCCGGCGGTCATCCTCGACCAAACGCTGTTCTATCCCGAAGGCGGCGGCCAGGCATCCGACCAGGGCATCCTCCGCCAGGGCGACACAAAACGACAAGTGCTCCACGCCCAAAAGGACGGCGACGCCATCATCCACGTGCTCGACGCCCCCCTCGAAAAAGGCAGGGTAGAAGGAGCCGTCGACTGGCAGCGCCGCTACGACATCATGCGCCATCACACCGCCACGCATCTCCTCAACGCCGCAGCCCGAGCCACGCTGGGCAGCCACATCTGGCAAAAAGGCTCCGCGCTCGACGACACCGAAGCCAGGCTCGACGTCTCCCACTACCGGCGCATCACGTCCGACGAGATACGGCAGATCGAGCAGACGGCCAACGCCTGGACCCGCGACGCCCGAACGGTCGCCAAGCAGACCCTGCCCCGCGAGCAGGCCGAGCAGCAGTACGGCATGCGGCTCTACCAGGGCGGCCCCCCGGCGGGCGGCACCCTCCGCGTCCTCGACATCCAGGACGTCGAAGTCGAAGCCTGCGGCGGCACCCACGTCGACAACACCGCCGAAATCGGCTGCATCAAAATCACGGGCACCGAGCGCGTCCAGGACGGCGTCGAACGCATCAAATTCCGGGCAGCGGAGCAGGCCCTCGACTACCTCCACAGCCGCGACCAGCTGCTCCGCGAGACCGCCAGCGTCCTCGACGTCTCACCCGAGGTATTGCCGCAGACCGTCGAGCGCTTCTTCACCGAATGGAAGCAGCTCCGCAAGCAGGTCGAAGAGCTCCAAAAGCAGGCGGTCAGCAGCACCGTCGAAGACTTCCACGGCGTCCGCATCGTCACCCAGGACAACCTCAGCTCCGGGGCAATCAGGGACATCACCGGCCAGGGCAACACGGTCGTCGTATCAAAAAACGTCGACGACGGCACAGCGGCCATCCACATCGCCCGCTCCCCGGACATCGAGCTGGACTGCAACGCCATCGCCCGCGAAACAGGCAACGTCCTCGGCGGCGGCGGAGGCGGAAAGCCAGCGGTGGCGCAGGCCGGCGGCCCCAACGTCGACGCCATTGACGAGGCATTCGAGCAGGCCATGTCCCTGGTCAAAGAGCAGCTGAAAGAAAAACATTTATGAACCACCCGCGTTTACCACACCACCGTATGGGCCGGTAGATCAGTGGAAGATCGTCTCCTTGGCATGGAGGAGGCCGTGGGTTCAAATCCCACCCGGTCCATTGCCCTACCGAACCCGCGTCCTCACTGGAAAGCGGGATGGACATTTATTATTTGGTTTTAATTTAAACGAGGCGGGTTGGCTTCGAACCTGGTTCTTAGAGTGTATGGAGTTTGCTATTGACTAGGTTGCTTATTTCATGTGATACATATGAAGATTTTTTTAGAATTATTCTTTGAGGTTTTATTGCCGAGATGATGGCGGTATATTATATCAATAATATGCTTAATTTGACGCAGGATGACGCAGGACTGTCACCCCATTTTTGCCCCTCTGTACATCTGTTAGTAGCCCCAAAAATTCGTTAAAAATTGTGGTAAACAGCTATCGTAAACGATTCTGGCAGGATTTACCTATTCTTCATCACGTCCAGTAATCAAGCAGAACCTATCACTCCACTCAAACTCAATATTTGATACATGTACAAACCGGTCTGCCGTGCCATCATGTTCCCTCAAATGTTTTTACATATCATGCATCGCGTAATCCCGCCAGGGCAAAACCCCCGTTCTCGGCCTATACGTATATCGACCAACCGGGACATCAAACTCCACAATCATCTTCACCTTCTGCATATCCATATAGGTACACCCCAACACCTCTATCCGCAATCATAAAAAAAAAACATTTGCATCAATAGCCCCATAGTTTTACCGGTAAATACACGCTAAAATCCTGCCTCAGCGCTCTTCTTGAGGGTTCCGCCGAACTCTCTATTTCCTTCCGTTTTATGGTTTCCATATCGCGCGTCCTAAGGGGATTATGGTTTTTCCTGCCATGGTATTAATTAGAATTGATAGTGCTCCATAAAATGCGAGTACTGATGTTGCCAGTAGAAAGATCCCACCGATAAGAGATGATGCACTGATGAGGTAATGTGGGATGAGACCTGCAAGAGCAATGTCAACGACAAGGAGGATGCAGAAAAATACCTTGTTTGTCATGAGAGATGCAACGGTTGCAATTAAGCTAACCACAAGGATAGCGATTAATCCAAAGGCATAATGTGAGATATCAAAGGAAACCCCACCAAAAATGGTAAAAAGAAGGGTAAATGCAATTGCAAACATGGCCATAGCATAGGTGGAAAAGACGGTTGCGCCGAACACGTTATTTCGTTTGAATTCAACTATACCTGCAATGGTTTGTGCGGTTGCACCAAAGAATAAAATCCAGGGTACCATTAGAATTTTATCCGTTCCCGAGGTCAATTCAAGATAGCCCGAGCCAATGACAAGAGCTGCAACGGCAAGACCAAATAGGCCAAGGGCTGCTGGTTCTGCTGGCATCGAGGTATCTGGATTTGTTGTAACAGTATCGTTTGTTTTTTTAGTCATATGAAACTCTCCATTTTTAATGCCCTGAATCAGATTTCCCATAAAAACCTTTTTTAGAAATTCTTATGCAATCAGGCCGGGAATACTGCGTGGTCTGAAGCGGAGCGGAAGACCCGCAGATGAGAG
>CAZQNC010000047.1:0-9772 GCA_964594625.1 uncultured Thermoplasmatales archaeon
TCCTCGGGGTCGAGGTCCATGGGCAAAGGTTCTTTGACGAAGTGTTTTTTGTCCCGGCCGGCGGGGATGGTCAGGTCGAAGCCCATTTTGGTGGTCTCCCGGGTCTCGGTGTCCGAGGAGGGGTCCAGCGACGAGCCCTTCTCATGCCTGGTTACGAGATCGCGGTCGCCCTGGAACCGGGTGGCCATCGCCCATTCTATCTGCTCGGGGTCATGGATGTCGATGTCGTCGTCGACGACGAAGACGTGCTTCATCGAGCTATGCCCCTTGAAGGCGGCTTCGATGGCCTTCCTCCCGTCGTCCGCATGCTGCTTGTTTATGCTGACGGTGCCGTGCAGCCATGAGCAGCCGCCCGGCGTGATATACACGTCGCGGACGTCGCAGACCTTGCCGACTTCGGCGTAGATGGTGGGCTCCCGGGGCATCCCCATCAGGGTCTTGTGCTCCAGCCCGCCGGACAGCAATGCATGGAAGGAGGCATCGGGGCGCACATGGATGCGTTTGACCCGGGCGACCTTTTGCTGGCGGACGATGTCCGGGGTTTCCGTCAGGTCAAGGAAAGGTCCCTCGTCGTGCAGTTCGCCGGTCATCTCCGCTATCATCACGATTTCGGCCGGGGGTACCAGGTGGCCGTCCACGTCCGCCAGCGGCGTTGGCTGCATGGCGTTGGCGATGGCCAGCTCGCTTGTCCCTGTCCCGGCTGAGATGGCTGCGGCCACCAAAACGGACATGGGACAGCCGATGCAGATGGCGAACTCCTGGAGGCCGCGCTCCAAGTAGGTATGAAAATCCCGGGGGAGGATGCGCAAAACAAGCCGGTTGCTGCCTATCTTCATCATCCGGTGGTAGGAGGCATTCAGGCCGTATTCGGGGTCGTTGGCCACCACCACGGCTGAGGCGATGTAGGGGCCGCCGTCGCTCCGGTAGTAGGTCAGCACGGGCAGGTCGTCGAGGCCGTCCAGCTGCTCATATTGCACGGTGGCGGTATCCGGCTCCGCTGGCTGCTTGATGGCCCGGTCGATGGTGTGCAGGATGTCCCCCGGAGCTGTTTCGAGGCCGGCGGCGACCAGTTTACGGGTGGAGGAGACGTTGGCGGCCACGGGCATGTCGTAGCCCTGCACGTTGCGGAACAGCAGCGGGGTGCCGTCCAGCTGTTTCATCAGGGTGGCTATCTCGTATTCCGTGGATACCTCCCTGTCTATTTCGACGAGGGTATCCTGCTGCCGTAAAAAGGAGACATGCTCTCTGAAATCCATCGCCGGAATATCGGAGAAAAATTTAAAAGCGTTGGGGTGCCGGGATGTGAGCTGTCCCCACGATAACAAAACATTTAACTACCGCTGTATTTAATATCCAGTTATTGGTGACTAATATGACCCAGGAATCAGACGACAACAGTTTAGTGAACGTGAAACGCCGCATCGGGAAAACGCCGCTCATCCGGGCGCGAAACCTGGAGAAAGAGCTTGGTCTCCAAAAAATCTATCTCAAGCTCGAGGGCAACAACCCGTCGGGCGAGCGCAGCGACCGGCTGGCGTACCTCATCATCAAGGATGCGCTGTCCCGGGGGAAGGGCACCATCTGCCTGGGCACCTACGGCACGATGGGTGCCTCCCTGGCGTTTCTGTCGCAGAACTTTGACATCAACCTTGTCCTGTATGTGCCTGACAAGAGCACGCTGCTCCGGGCTGACCTGCTCGAGGAGGCGCCGAACATCCGTATCATCGAGTACGGCACGACATATGAGGACACGGTGGAGAAGAGCCGGGCTGAGGCGGAGGCGCGCGGCTGGTACAATGCCAACCCGGGCTTGCAGAACAATTTTTTGGACCTCTTTGCTTTTTCATATATCGGCCGGGAGATATGCGAGTACCTCAGCGATGTATGCCCGGATACGGTGTTCTGCCAGATGGGCAACGGCGCCTCGGTTTCCGGGCTGCATCTGGGTTTCAAGCAGATGTGGATGGATGAAAAGATACGGCGGCTGCCCCGCCTGTACGGGGTGAGCACGTCCGAGGGCAACGCCATCGTGGAGTCCTTTAAGCAGCGGAGCGACGAGATCCTGGAGCTCGATGCCGAGGAGATTGTGTCCAACCGCACGGAGTACAACGCCGATTTGATCAATGCGCGGTGTTATAACGGGCAGGATGCATTGAACAGCCTGTATGCCACCGACGGCGTGGCCATGGGGGTTTCCGACGAGGAGCTGGTGGAGACCGCCGAGCGGTTTGCGGCGCTGGAGGACATCGATTTCAAGGTGGCGAACTCGTATCCGCTGGCGGCTTTTTTCCGGGAGGTCGGCAGGGGGAGCCTGTCCGACGGGACGCATGTGCTCGTGCTCAACGACGGCAAGGTCGACCTGGACATCCGGGTGCTGGAAAAAGATGACCTGTCGATTTCGTTCCGGCGGTTTTTGATGAAGCTCGACGACTGGCTCATTGATTTTTCGGATCCGCTCGACGAGATAGAGGAGGCGGTGGAAAACGCGTTCACCAATGGCTTTGTCCTCGGCGCCTTTTTTCAGGGTGTGCTGGCCGGCATCGCCATCGTGTCCGCCACCCGGTTCGACACGTTTTTCCCCCGGTACCATCTGTCCTATATCGCTACGAAGAAGGACATCAAGGGCCGGGGTATTGCCACCGAGCTGCTGCAGCGGGTCATCGACCTGACCCGGGGAGACCTGTCCCTGCACGTGGAGACCGACAACGAGCGGGCTATCAAGCTCTACGAAAAGATGGGCCTCCGGAAAAAATATTACCGGATGATGTACGAGGGCGAGGTCATCGCGTAGCCCCGGGTACCATGTACACCGTTCTTGTATCCGGTCCGTGTGAGGGCGCGGGTAAGACGAGCGTGGCCTGCGCCGTGCTTGCTTTTCTGCATCGGCGGGGCATCGAGGCCTGCGGGTTCAAGCCCATGGCGGGAAACTCGTACTGGTATGACCATGGATTGGTCCGGGAGACGCTGCGGGAGGGCCGCCTGTACGGCCACGATGCGGCTTTGCTCCGCCGGTTTTCGTCGGGGTCGCTTGAGGAGGAGACTGTCAGCCCGGTACATCGGCTCTGGCCGGAGCGGGCCCGTGATGCATCCCGTGGCGGTGTGCCGTCGTTTATCGCCGACCGGGTGACGCTGCCGGAGGGGGAGATGCTGGTGGTGAACGCCACTCTTTCCGGTGTTGACGACGCGGT
Organism: uncultured Thermoplasmatales archaeon; assembly: GCA_964594625.1. GTDB lineage: Archaea > Thermoplasmatota > E2 > UBA202 > DSCA01 > CAZESS01. The sequence goes on from CAZQNC010000047.1 coordinate 3,189, forward strand.
GGACATGGTCCGCCGGGCCAGCCGGGCCACGGTGCAGCGGGAGATAACGTCGCTGGAGGAGTACAATCGTCTGGCCAGCCGGGAGTATGCGAATGCGGTTGCCGTCGCGGCAGACCGCGTCGGCGAGGTCGCCGATTGCATGGTCTGTGAGAGCTACGCCCGGGTGGCAGTGCCCTGGCAGGAGTGCGGGCCGGACGTAGCGCTCGTGGTGTCGCCGGGCCGGGTATCCGCGTATGACGGCGCCGCCTATATGGATGCCGCGTCGCTTGTCCAGTTTCGGGAGGCGTCGACGGACCGGGTTGTTGAGCTGCTGCATCCGCTGGCCCGGGCGCAGATGCCGCCGGCTGCGGGTGACGTCGTCGAGACGCTGGCGGAGCTGTCGTGCTGGGATGAGCTGCTGGCCGGGGTGCTGTGAGCATCGCATGGCTTAAATAGCCCGTGGTGTATCTGATATGATGGGACCACGCAGACATCGACGAGGCCGACGCCGCTGCCAGCGTCGGGTCTCCGGGTCGCCGTCAGCGTCGCTTTTTGTTCCCCGGGGCGCATCCGGGGGGGAGCCGGTGCACATGTATATCGAGGAGTTTGAGGCGCTCCGATTGGTCGACCGGGAGGGGCTGACGCAGACGGAGGCGGCGGTGATGATGGGGATTTCGCAGAAGACGCTGTGGAAGGACCTGAAGCAGGCTCGTTCGAAGGTTGCGGAGGCCATCGTCAACGGCAGGCCGATAGAGATAGAGAAGGGCTACGGGGACGACGAGGGCTGAAGATACAGTTTGCCAAGTTTTATATAGAACCTTAAATTTCATCGCGGCAGGCGGCAATAGCTTAATATAACTGCCAATCTTAATAGGAGTAGAACCACAATGGCACAGGAAATCATGTTGCGTGTTTCGGAAGCGCTCTCCCAGGACGTCGGCTCGGGCAGAGCCCGCCTGGACGGGAAAACGCGCATTTCACTGGACGTCACCCCGGGTGACATCGTCGAGATAAAGGGCAACAGCACGACGGCCGCCGTGGTATGGCGGGCTCGCCCCATCGACGAGGGCAAGGGACTCATCCGCATTGACAATCTCACAAGGAAAAACGCCGACGTCGGCATGGGCGACAAGGTCATGGTCCGGAAAATCGAGCCGCCGACCGCCGACTCGGTGGTCATGGCCCCGGCCATATCCAAGGGCCAGAAGATACAGTTCGGCCAGGGCATCGAGCACCTGGTGAAGCGCGGCCTGCTGAAGCGGCCGGTGAGCCAGGGTGACACCGTGGTCATCCCCGGCATCGCGTTGTTCGGCAACTCGCTGCCCTTCGGCGTGCTGAAATCCAGCCCGTCGGGCATCGTGGCCATCGGCGAAAAAACCGAGGTCGAGGTCAAGGAGGAGCCCATCAAGGAGGGCATGCTGGAGGCGCCCGAGGTCAGCTACGAGGACATCGGCGGCCTGGAGGGCGAAATCATGAAGATCCGGGAGATGATAGAGCTCCCGCTCAAGCACCCGGAATTGTTCAAGCGCCTGGGCATCGACCCGCCGAAGGGCGTCCTGCTGCACGGTCCCCCGGGAACGGGCAAGACGCTGATCGCCAAGGCCGTCGCCAACGAGTCCGGGGCAAACTTTTTCACCATCAACGGCCCCGAAATCATGAGCAAGTTCTACGGCCAGAGCGAGGAAAACCTCCGTAAAACCTTCGAGGAAGCGGAGAAAAACGCCCCGGCCATCGTGTTCATCGACGAAATCGACGCCATCGCCTCCAAGCGGGAGGACGTACACGGCGAAGTGGAGCGCCGCGTGGTCTCCCAGATGCTCACCCTGATGGACGGCCTCAAGGGGCGGGGCAACCTCATCGTCATCGGCGCCACCAACCGGGTTGACTCGCTGGACCCCGCCATCCGCCGCCCCGGCCGCTTCGACCGGGAGATCGTCGTCGACGTACCCGACCGGCAGGGGCGCCAGGAGATCCTGGAGATTCACACCCGGGGGATGCCCAAGGCGGAGGACGTCGACCTGGGTCAGCTGGCCGACAACACCTACGGCTTCGTCGGTGCTGACCTGGCGGCGCTGGCCCGGGAGGCGGCCATGAACGCGCTCCGTCGTTATCTCCCGGAGATAGACCTGGATGAGCCCATTCAGACCGAGGTGCTCGAGAAGATGCAGGTCCTGATGAAGGACTTCCGGGAGGCTCATCGCTCCATTGAGCCGTCGGCGCTCCGCGAGGTCATGATCGAGATCCCGAAGGTGGGCTGGGCGGACGTCGGCGGCCTGGAGGAGGTCAAGGAGCGGCTGAAGGAGGCGGTGGAATGGCCGCTGTCCAACCCGGAGCGGTTTTCCCGGCTGGGCATCAATGCGCCGCGCGGCATCCTGCTGTACGGTCCGCCCGGCACCGGGAAAACGTTGCTGGCCAAGGCCGTGGCCAACGAGTCCAACGCCAACTTTTTGTCCATCAAGGGTCCCGAGGTCTTTTCCAAATGGGTCGGCGAAAGCGAAAAAGCCGTCCGCGAGCTGTTCAAGAAGGCGAAGCAGTCGGCGCCCTCGATCGTCTTCCTCGACGAAATCGACGCGCTGGCACCCCGCCGCGGCTCCCACGAGGGCTCCCGGGTGACGGACACCGTGGTCAACCAGCTCCTCACGTCGATGGACGGCGTGGAAAGCATGGACGACGTCGTGGTCATCGGCGCCACCAACCGGCCCGACATCATCGACCCGTCATTTTTGCGTCCGGGCAGGTTCGACGAGCTCATCCACGTGCAGCAGCCGGACATCGCTGCGCGGGAGGAGATATTCCGTATTCATACCATGGAGATGCCGCTTACCGACGACGTGGACATCGCGGCGCTGGCTGAGATGAGCGAAGGCTTTGCCGGCGCGGACATCGAGTCGGTGTGCCGGGAGGCCGCCATGGTGGCGCTGCGGGAGGACAGCGAGACCACCGAGGTTGCCAACCGGCATTTCATGGAGGCCTTTGAGCACGTCCGCCCGTCGCTGGACGAGGAGATGGTGCAGTATTACAAGCAGATTTCCGACAAGCTGGGCAAGGGCGTCGCCAAGCAGGAGATGGCGAAGGGCATGGAAGTCATGTAAACCACGTTGAGCCATCCGCTGGTCGATGCGCAGCCTATCAGAGGGAGAGCGATAAATATTTAAAAGGTTGCGACATTTATATTCGGAGGCAAGAAACCATGCAAACACAAAAAGGCAAAAAGATATTGTTTGGAGCCATAGCAGTGGCAGCGCTCATGTGCCTCGCAGTGGCAGCGCCCGTCATTCAGGCTTCGGAGCATTCAACAGGCGAATCAGGCACGATAACCGTTGAAGCGATCCATGAACCGGTCCCGGCAGCCAAGGGCATGCAGGGTAACGTCCAGGTCACCGCGACCGACGGCCCGGATATGCACCCCGACCTTTCGCTGGCACACGGCACGACGGTCATCACCTACAATACGCAGGCGAGCACGTTCCAGGCCCCCGTCGGTGTATCGTATTCGGCGGACGGCGAGTCGTGGACGCAGGCATTCGAGTTTAACTCTGCGGACTTCACGTCCGGCTCGGGTCTGCTGCGCTCACCTGACATCGATTACAGCTCGACGATTGACAGCTTCTACCTGACGATGGTCGACCCGCAGGCCGAGCAGTACAACCACGAGGTGGCGCTCATCGCAGGCGACATCGCCAACGCGGAGGACGCGGTCTGGTGGGGTATCTCCGGGACCACGAGCGAGGGCTACACGGAAGGCGCCCAGATGGTGCTGGACCGATGGCTCATCGCCATTGAAATTGACGACGGCTTCGCTCCCCGGAATCCCGGTCTGATGCACATCACCTACAGCGAGGACGCCGAAACCTTCCAGTTCCCGAATGAATGGGAGAGCGGCTGGGCGGCCGGCTTCTATTACGACGGCGGCTCCATGCTTGATACATCCCCGGCGTATTATCCGGAGATGTCAGTCGGCGGCGACTACATGTACATGGTCATGGAGCATACCAACGGTACGACCGGCAACCAGGAAATCGCCTACAAGCGCACGACCACCAATCTCGATGCGGGCTCTGAGCCGTTTCTGTTCCTGTCGGGCGGTGGCCCGGGCGGCATGGACAAGTATGCCGACATCGAGGTGTGGCCGCAGCAGATGTACCTGGCCAGCGGCGAGCTGTATCAGTATGAGGACCCCGACGTGTCGGCGTCCGGAGACAACGTTGCTGTCGTGTACGCCACGACGGACAACAACTTCGGTGACTACGACATCCACTGCAAGTACAGCAGCGACGGCGGCGAAACCTGGGATACCAGCGTCGTGGCAGATGATCATCCGGCAGACGATACGACCCCGGCCGTCTACGTGGGCGGCAACAACGTCTACGTTGCCTACGTCAGCGGCAACAACCTGTACCTCGTTGAGTCGGAGGACGGCGGCGCCACCTGGGGTGAGCCGGAGCAGGTCAACGACGAGGATGGCACCGCGGTGGCTGAGCCGCAGGCGGTCTGCGTCGACTCAGGCGGCATCGCCTGGGTGGACAACCGTGACGGCAACAACAACATCTACTATGCACCGCTGCCGATCCCGGTCCTGACCGTTCCCGCCATCACCGGCGGTATGGGCGTTACGGCAACCGTGGCCAACGATGGAACAGCCCCGGCCGAGGCCGTCGACTGGACCATTTCGCTCAGCGGACCGGTCTTCGTCGGTGCGGAAGCCAGCGGCACCATTGACACCCTGGCTGCCGGCAGCGAGGAGACCATCAGCACCGGCTTCGTGCTGGGCATCGGCCCCACGACCATATCGGTCAACGCTGGCGGTGCAACGGGCAGTGCAAGCGGCTTCGTGCTCGGACCGCTGGTCCTCGGCCTATAGGTATAGGCCACCTCTCCCCTTTTCCCTTTTATATTTTGTTCCGGTAACGTTTTAAGAGAGTCCATGATACTCTGCCGAGGCTACAAACATGAAAAAAGCATTAGCACTCGGAATCGTCCTCCTGTTCATAGCAGGGGGACTGGGAACCGCGCAGCTTATGACAGCAGACGACGAAGGCACCCGGGCCGTCACAGAGACCTCGACGGTGAACCAGGTGCCCGTTACCGCTGAGGCACAGACGCTTGCCGCATCTCCGACACGGGTGGAAAACGCCCTCCGTCCGGTACCGCAGCCCCTGAGCGTGCAGGTGGCTGGCACCGCTGACGACGAATACCATCCCACGCTGGCATCATCCGGCTCAACCTACTTCGTTGGCTACACGCTTGCCCCCTCGCTCATGGAGCGCAACATCGCGATGGCGCTTTCGACAGACGGCGGCGAAACGTTCCAGCCCGCCGGTCTTTTCGAGATTGAGGGCGTCGAAGACTATCCCTCCTTCAGCCACTGGGGCGGCAACCAGTATTACGGGACGTTTAGCACCATATCAGAGCCGGGGATACAGTACCTGCTTGACGTAGGTGATATCCAGGACACGGAAACCTGGGCCCTGGCCTACTATGACTGGTCGTCCTATGAATGGACGAACATCGAGTCCATCGACGTTGCCTGCTACAACAGCCAGAACGCCTGGGAATACGGCGTCATGTCCGCCGTCGCCTCGACGACATACGAGGACTACGACATCACCAACGGCCCGCACATGTTTTTCATGGACCCGGAAAACGAGGGGCAGGAATACATCAGCTGGCATGACATGTCCGGCTGCAACCAGAGCGCGGCCACCATTGACAAGCCCAACGACCGGTTCTGGTGCGTCTACGACATCTACAATGAATCCATGGGGTCCTGGGACCTGTTCTGGTGGGCCCGTGATTTCACCGACCCGCTGGCCGACGGTGCCAGCACCGCGGCGATGATCCAGGAGAACTACAACCTCCGCAATCCGTCCGTTGCTGCGAGCAACGGCAACGTGGCCATCCTCTGCCAGACCGACGAGATCGGCAACCAGGATGTCAGCTGCCTGTACTCCACCGACGGCGGTGGCACCTGGGAGATGGCCGACGTTGCAGCGACCTCGGACAACGAGCTGTACCCCGACGTGGCGCTTTCGGGTGACACGCTGGTTGCCACCTTCGTGAAAGACGGCAACCTCTACTATACGTCCAGCGACGACTGGGGCGCCACCTGGGAGGAGCCGGAGCAGATCAACGAGGAGGACGGCACCGTGCGCTCAGAGTATGGCACGGCCACGGCCACCCCGGTGGGCACCATCTGGTCTGACATGCGGAATGGCAACAGCGACGTGTTCTACGAGTCGTTCCCCGTGCCGGTTATCGGCGTGGACGCGATAGCAGGCGGATTCGGTGCCAGCGCGACGGTGTCTAACACGGGCACCGCCCCGGCGGAAAACGTGGCGTGGACCATCGAGCTGGGCGGCCCGGTGTTCCTGGGCAGCACCGCGGAGGGCACCATTGGCAGCCTGGCGGCGGGCGGCAGCGAGGAGATCAGCACCGGCCTGGTGCTGGGCATCGGCCCCACCGATGTCACCGTGACCGCCAGTGGTGCGTCCAAGACGGCCAGCGGCTTCGTGGTCGGCCCGTTCGTCCTGGGGCTCTCCTAGGCTGCCCGGCCATTTTCCCCTTTTTCTTTTTCCTCTTTTTTCCTTTTCAAGTATCCCGTATAA
>CAZQNC010000048.1:0-9637 GCA_964594625.1 uncultured Thermoplasmatales archaeon
ACGGATTCCTCTCACCAGAGAGGAACGCCGCTCTCAAATATTCAACACAGCAGTTTATTACCGACAATATTGTGCTCGCAGCACAAGGAGAAATTACCACTATAGTATAGTTCACCGCAAATCCGTCGCAACTTCTCCCCGACCGCCGCTGTATTTCGGGCAGCATAACGATTAAAAGGCCGCCTGTATTATAGGGCAAGATGGGTACAGAACTTGATTTGACTGACAATGCGAGGACTGTTTTAGAGAAGCGCTATCTCCAGAAAAACGCCGATGGTGACGTGGTTGAATCGGTGGAGGAGATGTTCCGCCGGGTGGCCCGTGACATCGCGGCTGCGGACGAGCGGTACGGGGACGACGTGGAGGCGACGGAGGAAGCGTTTTATGAGCTGATGGCGGGCCTGGATTTTCTGCCGAATTCGCCGACGCTGATGAACGCGGGCACCGAGATTCAGCAGCTGTCGGCCTGCTTCGTCCTGCCGGTCGAGGACTCGATGGAGGGCATCTTCAGTGCCATTAAGAACACCGCTCTTATCCATCAGTCGGGCGGGGGCACCGGGTTTTCGTTTTCGCGTATCCGGCCGGCGGGTGACATCGTGCATTCGACGGGCGGGGTGGCCTCGGGCCCGATTTCGTTTATGAAGGTGTTCAACGCGTCGACCGATGTCATCAAGCAGGGCGGCCGGCGCCGCGGCGCTAATATGGGTATCCTCCGGGTTGACCATCCCGACATCATGGAGTTTATCACGGCGAAGCAGGACCAGCAGGAGCTCACCAATTTCAACATCTCGGTGGCGGCCACGGGCCGGTTCATGGACGCCGTCAAGGCCGGGGAGCGGTATCCGCTGGTGAACCCGCGGACGGGGGAGACCGAGGGCGACCTTGATGCCGGGCGGGTGTTCGACGAGATCGTGGAGATGAGCTGGAAGAACGGGGAGCCGGGTATCGTGTTCCTGGACCGGATAAACGAGGACAACCCGACGCCGCAGGTCGGCGAGATAGAGTCCACGAATCCCTGCGGGGAGCAGCCGCTGCTGCCCTACGAGTCCTGCAATCTGGGCTCCATCAATCTCTCGCACATGGTGTCGGACGGGGAGGTCGACTACGACCGGCTGCGGGATGTGACACATACGGCGGTGCATTTCCTGGACAACGTGGTCGACCGGAACCAGTATCCGTTGGAGGAGATACGGGAGCGGACGCTGGCCAACCGCAAGGTGGGGCTGGGCGTCATGGGCTTTGCGGACATGCTCATCCAGCTCGGTGTGCCCTACAACAGCGACGAGGCGCTCGACCTGGCCCGGGAGGTCATGCGGTTTGTGCAGGAGGAGGCCCGGCAGGCGTCAGTGCAGCTCGGCCGGGAGCGGGGCTCGTTCCCCAGCTTCGAGAGCAGCGTCTACGACGGCGACTACGAGGCGATGCGGAACGCCACGGTGACCACCATCGCGCCGACGGGGAGCATCTCCATCATCGCGGGCTGCTCATCGGGCATCGAGCCGCTGTTTGCGGTTTCCTTCATCCGCAATATTCTGGATGAGGAGGACCGATTGGTCGAAGTCAACCCCTATTTCAAGGCGGTGGCGGAGGAACGGGGCTTTTACAGCCAGGAGGTCATGAAAAAAATCGCGGATAACCGGGGCTCAGTGCAGGATATAATGGAGGTGCCCGGGGACGTGCAGGAGCTGTTTACCACGGCGCTGGACATCACCCCCAAGGAGCACATCCGGATGCAGGCGGCCTTCCAGGAGTACACGGACAACGCGACCTCGAAAACCGTCAACTTCCGGGAGGAGGCGTCGCAGGAGGACGTCAGGGAGGTCTACCAGCTGGCCTACGACCTCGGCTGCAAGGGCGTCACCGTGTACCGGTACGGCAGCCGGGAGGGACAGGTGCTCTCCACCGGGGACGAAAAAAAAGAGGAAGAAAAGGACGAATCACGGCCGCGGCCCCGTCCTGTCGCCGTCCGGGGGGTCACCCGGAAAATCGGTACCGGCTGCGGCAACCTCTATGTCACGATGAACGAGGACAGCTCCGGATTGTTCGAAGTGTTCGCCCGGCTGGGCAAAGCCGGCGGATGCGCCGACGCGCAGCTGGAGGCCATCGGCCGCCTTATATCGATTTCGCTTCGCTCCGGCGTCGAACTCAAGTCAATCGTCCGGCAGCTCAAGGGGATACGCTGCCCGTCGCCACTGCTGGCCCGGGGCGGCCCCATGCTCTCCTGCCCGGACGCGGTGGCCAAGGCGCTGGAAGCCTACATGAAAGGCCAGAAGCCCCCGGAGACACCCAAGCTGGACATGTTCGAGGAACACGCGGAGCATGACGTACACGGCGGGGAGGAACAGTCGGTGCAGGCCCCCATCGGCCCGGTCGGCGTCTGCCCGGACTGCGGCAACCCGATGGTCTTCGAGGAGGGCTGCAAGGTCTGCAAAAACTGCGGCTACTCGACCTGCGGCTAGATAATCCGCTAAATGATCCCGGCGGAGATGTCCTCGATTTCACGCTCGCAGTAGAAACATTTGATGCGGAGCGGGTCCCGTGACTTGACGCTGAAACGGGGCTGTATCGGCTCATTGCTGGCGTTGGAGATACAGCTGGGGTTGGCGCATTCCACGATGCCCACGATGTCGTCGGGCACCGACACGCGGTGCTTGTCCTGGACCTCGTAGTCCCGGATGATGTTGATGGTGGCGTTGGGAGCGATGAGCGCTATCTTGTCCACCTCGTGGGCCTTGAGCTCCCGGTTCTCTATTTTCACGATGTCTTTTTTGCCGGAGTCGCCCTTGACGTGCATGACCACGCTGATGATGGAGCCGCCGTCGGCGTCGCCGGGAATCCGGAGGATTTTGAGGACTTTGAGCGCGCAGCCCGGCGTGATATGGTCGATGACCGTCCCGTTTTTGATGGGCTGCACCCTGAGCTCCTTCACTGTACCACCCCGGTCACGAGGGAGATGAGCGCCATCCGGACGGGGACGCCGTTGAACGCCTGCCTGAAATAGGCCGCCGCCGATGTGTCGTCGACCTCGGCAGATATCTCGTAGACCCGGGGCAGGGGATGCATCACGATGGCCTCGCTTTTGGCATGCCGCAGCAGATCGGTGTCGATGGTGTAGATGCCCGCCACTTTTTTGTATTCCTCGGGGTCGGGAAACCGTTCCTTCTGAATCCGGGTGACATACATGACGTCGACGTCCTCGATGGCCCCGTCCAGATCGGTCTCAAATGAGATGCTGGCGCCGTGCTCCTGGCATTCCTCGACCACCTCGTGGGGCATCTGCAATTGCTCCGGCGCGATAAACGTGAGGTCGGCCTTGAACAACGCCAGCGCGTAGGCCAGGGAATGCACCGTCCGCCCGTATTTTAGGTCGCCGATGAGCGCCACCTTGTTGTCGCCGATGTCCCCCCGTTCTTTCTGGATGGTGAACAGGTCGAGGAGGCACTGCGTGGGATGACGGCCGGCGCCGTCGCCGCCGTTGATGACGGGTACCTCGGCGAACTCGGCGGCCATCCGGGCGGAGCCCTCCTGGGGATGCCGCATGGCGATGAGGTCGCAGTATCTTTCCACGGTGCGGATGGTGTCCGCCAGGGTTTCCCCTTTCTGCAGGGAGGTGCCGCCGGGCCGGGCGAACCCGATAACCCGTCCTCCAAGCCTGTTCATCGCCGCCGCGAACGACAGCCGCGTCCGCGTGGACGGCTCAAAGAAAAGCGACGCCATGATTTTCCCCGCCATCAGTGTGCTGGCCTCGTCTCCCCGGGCGGCCGGCACCATGTCATCCGCGACGGACAAAATGTGCAAAATTTCCTCCCGCGTCAGATCCTTTATAGAAACAATGTCTCTGCCCGCGAAATCCATTACATCCATAATACAATACGGCATAAATAAACATTGGTGCGGCTACCGCAGCCCGGCCAGGTTTTCCACCAGCATCGCCCGCTTTTGGGCGGCGTTTGCCATCAGCTCATCGGCGATGGACACCAGCAGCCCAAGGTAGGCGTCGCTGCACAGGAGCACGCCGTCCCGGCCCAGCGGCACGTCCATCTCCTCGGTGCTCCCGATTTCAACCATGACCGGGTCCCCGAGGGATTTTATCGACGACTGCTTGAACCCGCTCTCCCTGGCCAGAGAGACCAGCATCTGCGCCCGGTCCACCAGGGCGGCGGCAACATGAAAAATCGGGGGCTGCGCCAGCAGCCAGAGCTCTCCCTTCGATGCTCTGCCGAGCGCCATCTGCACGGTTTCCAGGGACACCTGGCCGTCCCAGCTGCCGAGAAAACGGGCACCCCGTTTGTCGCCCACCCCGGGTACCTCCATGATGACGATGCGGCCCGAGCAGCTGCTCGTCGTATAAAAATCTTCGACGGCGTTGAGCCGCTCCAAGACGGGCAGCGCCGGCTCGTCAACCTCGCCGTTCTCGATGGCCATCTCCAGCCGGGTCATGGCCTGCATCTTGGCCTGCAGGAACCGCCGGGCCGTGATTTTTTTGGCTTCGCCTCCCAGCGATGTAATCAGGTCGGCGAATTCACCCCGGCGGATGGCCACGGTGCCGGCGACGGCGACGATGACGCCCGCGGCCGTGTCATAGACGAGGTCCATCATGGTGTCATCCAGGCTTTCCTGGGCCTTCGGCGCCCCGACGACCAGGGTGTCGCTCACATATTCGCCGATCTCCCATATCCCGCCCAATGCGATGGCGAAGATGGCGATAAAAAACCCCATTGTCACCAGGTCCATCTTCAGGCCGTCCCAGTAGACGTCGATGACGTAGACCACGATGAGCGCCAGAAACGCGATGACCGCCACAGAGATGAAATGCGCCATCTTGTCGTAAAAGGGAACCGCATCATACAGCCCGAGGACGCCGCCCCATACGTGCAGCGCCAGCGGGATGACGATGAGCAGCTCGAGCAGCCAGGGCAGCGAAATGTTGAGATTACGCCGGATGAGCACCGGGGACAGCGAGAGAAACAGGGCGAAAAAGCTGGCGAACGCCCAGACGACATCCTGATGCCCGACGAGCGCCCATATACCGAGAACCGCGATGAACACCTTGAGGATGGTGGACAGAACGGTGCCGATACGCTGCCGTGTGTTCACAGCACGCAAGCCATACCGGGTATTAAATATTTAAGATAAAAATGAATGGGAAAAGACAGACAGCCAATCCTGCTCTCTTTTTTACTTGGTGAGCACGATTTCCATAGAGGAAACGTTGCGTGTACCGCCTTCTTCGGATTCGATTTCTTCGGTGTCGATCGAAATGTTTTCGACGGTTACGTCCTCCATGAAACGGTTCCGGGTTATCTCCGCTGCATCTACGGCCCTGGAGATGGCTCGACCACGAGCCTTCAGGGTCACGCGTTCTGCTCCCTGTTCGAACTCCGTTATCACGGCTATCACATAGCTCATTGGCGCTTTGTTGCCGACGTATACGATGTTTTCTTCTTCGTCCAATGTATCACCACTTCCCCCTATTGCCCGTGTTTATTTAAAATTTTTTATAGCGCTACTCGTACAGCCCGTCCCTGTAGCGGCGGTAGAGGCGCTTGATGCCCTTGTCGTAGCTGCGCCATTGTTTCTCCCATTCCGGGTCATGCGCCCGGAGCTTCTGGATCACCCGCTGCCGTATCTCGCTGGTCTCGATTTTGTCTCTGTCGATCTGTTCGATGTCACGGGCGATGTTCCGCGCCGTCTCCGGATCGGCACCGCTTTTCACCGCGGCAGCCACGATTTTCTCCGGGACGAACGGCTCCTCGTCGCCTTCGCGCTTGACGACCTTTTTGGGCATACAGCTACATGCACAAACGACTTAAATCAGTTTCCGCTACCCGGATATGAAGGTAGCACTGACCGTCGGAGGCTCGGACGCGGGCGGAGGCGCCGGCATCCAGGCAGACCTCAAAGCGTTTCACACCATCGGGGTTCACGGGACATCGGCTATTACGGCGATAACGGCGCAGAACACCCGGGGCGTCCATCGTATCCATCCGTTGCCCCTGGACGTCATCGCGGGGCAGCTCGACGCGGTGCTCGACGACATGGCGGTCGGTGCGGCCAAGACGGGCATGCTCTACAGCCCCGAGGTAGCCGCGCTGGCCGGGGACAGGCTGGCCGGCATACCATTGGTCGTGGACCCGGTCATGGTGTCCACCACACGGCATGCGCTTTCCACGGCCGCGCTGGCGGACGCCGTCGCAGCCCATCTGCTGCCCGTCTGCACGCTGGCCACGCCCAACGTCGACGAGGCGGAACGGCTCACCGGCCTGTCCATCGACGGGGTGGAGGACATGCGTGAGGCCTGCCATGCGCTGCACGACATGGGCACCGACGCGGTGGTGGTCACCAGGGGGGATTGTGAAACGGCAACCGACGTCTTCTACGACGGCGACGAGGTCGTCGAGCTCACATTGCCCGGGCTTGAGCGGGCCGCCCATGGCTCCGGCTGCACGTTTTCCGCGTACGCGGCCGCGTTTCTCGCCCGAGGGACGCCGGCCAGGGAGGCCGTTAGAGAGGCCAAGCGCTACACCTGGACAGCCGTTGCCGGGGCCATCAATCCGGGCGGGGGTGTCGACGTCGTCCGGCAGCGCTCCTCCCCGCTCCCCGTCATGGACGGCGACAGGACCATGGTGTGGCAGATGCTGCAGCAGGCCGTGGACGACCTCCGTATGTTTCTGCCCCGGACCCTGGCACCCGAGGTGGGCGTCAACCTGGCGTACGCATTGCCCGATGCCTCCGGCCCGGAGGATGTCTGCGCCGTCAGGGGGCGCCTCGTCTACACGGACAGGCCCGTACAGGTCGGCGAATGCCGGTTCGGTGCCTCCAGGCACATTGCCGCCATCGTGCTCGCCGCCATGCACCGGGATGCGTCGATGCGATGCGCCATGAACATCGCGTTCTCAAAGCGAGCGGTGGCCGCCTGCCGGGATGCCGGTCTCTCCACGGGCTGCTTCGACCGGGCTGACGAGCCCGCCGGGCGCTCGACCATGGAATGGGGCACCGGGCATGTCATCGAGCAGCTCGGCGAAATACCGGATGTCATATGGGACGAGGGCGGCGTGGGCAAAGAGGCGATGATACGCGTCATCGGGGGGACACCACGGCAGGTGGTCGACACGGTGCGGTGCATCGCGGCGGCGCTGGAAAAGGATTAAATAGAAAGGCTGCCTCATCGACACATGCGGGCCGTCATACGGGTCAGCGGTATCGTGCAGGGTGTCGGATTCCGCCCGTTTATCTACCGCCTGGCGACAGCCCATGGGCTGGACGGCTACGTGCTCAACCGGGGCGACGCGGGCGTCGAAATCGTGGTGGAAGGCCCCCGGGACAGCATCGACGGCTTCGTGGAGGCCATGCACGGCGAGTCGCCGCCCCTGGCATCCATCGAAACCACCGATATAGCATGGGAAAACCGGGAGCGGCACGACGGCTTCGAGATACGAAGGAGCAGCCGGGAGCGCGGCCGGGGCGCCTCCATCATCCCGCCCGACGTGAGCATCTGCCAGGACTGCATCGACGAAATGCGTGATCCGGATGACCGGCGCCACCGGTATTTTTTTACCACCTGCACGAACTGCGGGCCCCGCTACACCGCGATAACCGGGCTGCCCTACGACCGGCCGCAGACAACCATGGACGCGTTCCCCATGTGCGAAACATGCCATGCCGAGTACACCGACCCGGGCGACCGGCGCTACCACGCGCAGACCATTGCCTGCCCCGACTGCGGCCCACAGGTGTTCCTGCAGGATGAACACGGCAAGGCATTGCAGGAGGGAGCGGAGGCCATACAGCTGGCGGGGCGGCGGCTCATGCAGGGCAGCATCATAGCGGTCCGGGGAAACGGCGGATTTCATCTCGCCTGCAACGCCGCCAGGCCCGACGTGGTACGGCGGCTGCGCACCGCGCTGGGACGACCCCGGAAGCCCTTTGCCGTGATGGCCGCCAATCTGGACATGGCCCGGGGGATCGCCCATGTGGACGAGCAGGAACGGCAGCTGCTGACGTCGCCGGTCAGGCCCATCATGCTGCTCTCCAAAAAACGGGAGCTCTCCGGGGTGTCGCCGGGACTGCACACCGTCGGGGTCATGCTCCCCTACACCGGCCTCCACGTCATGCTGCTCGAGGGCTGCAGCACAGCGCTGGTGATGACCTCGGCGAACATGCCCGGCGAACCCATCGTATACCAAAACCGGGAGGCGCTGCACAAGCTCGCCGGCATCGCCGACGTTTTTTTGACCTATGACCGGATGATCGCCCATCGCTGCGACGACTCCGTGGCCCGGGTGGTGAACGGCGAGGTGGCGCTCATCCGGCGCTCCCGGGGGTACGTGCCGGCGCCTGTCCCGGCCGCGGCGACGTCGCATGACGTGCTGGCGCTGGGGCCCGAGCTGGACGTGACCTCCTGCGTGCTCTCCGGCGGCAAAGCATTTCTGTCCCCCTACATCGGCAACGTGTCCCGGCTGGCAACGCAGCGCTTCCTTGGAGAGGAGACGGAGCATCTGCTTCAGCTCACCGGCGCCGCACCTGAGGCGGTCGCCCATGACCTGCACCCCCGGTTTGCATCCACCGACATGGCGAAGCGATACGCCACAAAGATGGACGTTCCGGCGATGGCGGTGCAGCATCATCATGCGCATGTGGCGAAGGTGATGGCCGAGCACGACGTCGGCGAGGCAATCGGCATCGCGGTGGACGGCATCGGCTACGGCTCCGACGGCTCGATGTGGGGCGGCGAGGTGCTTCACTGCACGCGTGATGGCTTCACCCGCGTCGGCCATCTCGAGGTGCAGCCCATGATTGGCGGCGACCTGGCCACCCGCTATCCGCTGCGCATGCTGGCCGGTGTCCTCGGCGAGGCAGATGGGCTGGAGACGTTTTTGCTGGAACGCGCCGACGTGTTTCCGCACGGCGAGCGAGAGGTTGATATTGTCCTGCGGCAGGCCGCCGACGGGCAGGGCGTGCCGACGAGCAGCTGCGGCCGGGTGCTCGACGCGACGGCGGCACTGCTGGACGTCTGCCACCGGCGCCACTACGAGGGAGAGCCGGCCATGCTGCTGGAAAGCCACGCCCGCGATGGTACGGCTCTCGACATAGCGCCGGAGATATCCTGGGATGCGCCCGCTGTGCTGCACACGTCGCCGCTGTTCCGGTGGCTGTGGCGGCATCGAGACAAGGACGGCCATGACCTGGCCAGCACGGCCGAGGCATATCTCGCCCGGGGGCTGGCCGACATCGCCGCCTCGTATGCACAACAAGAGCACATTGACGTGGTGGCGCTGGCCGGCGGATGCGCCTACAACCGGCATCTTTCCCATGTCGTCGCCACCAGCGTCGAGCGGGCAGGCCTGCGCTGCATCCGCAACCGACTGGTGCCGGCGGGCGACGGCGGCATCTCCTACGGGCAGGCCGTGGTCGCGGACGCCCGGCTTGACTGAAAGAAAATCTTTTACCGTCACACATGTTATATCCCCCGTGAAAATCGATAGCATCGACAAAAAAATCCTGCATCTGCTGCAGCGGGACGCCCGGATGACCTACAAGGAGATAGCGCAGAAGCTGCAGCGCTCCGAGACCACCATCCGGGATCGGATAAAGGCGATGGAGGACGCCGGTATCATCCAGGGCTACACGGCGTTGATAG
>CAZQNC010000049.1:0-9291 GCA_964594625.1 uncultured Thermoplasmatales archaeon
GGCATGGCAGCGTGTTCCAGGTGCAGGACCCCTGGCCGACCTCCTGGTATGGCACCATCTGGCGGCAGAGCATCCCGCGAGACATCGTGCTCGGGGACACCGTCGGCGAGGCATACGTCAAGGGTATGAGCCACGTGGGCATCCTGTACATCACGGAGCCGCCCCAGTGGTGGTGGGACATCATGGAAAACGTTGTCCTGTTCGGCGACCCCGACCTCCGCGTCTGGGTGCCCGGCCAGCAGTACAGCAGCGAAAACCACTGGAAGGAGAGCGACGTTGAACCGCTCGCGTATACGCCGGCGGTCGTCAGCGGCCATGCCCTCTACGGGACGACGGAGCATCCGCATAGTGTGGAGCCGTTCAACTGGATGCCGGTGCTGCTGGGCCTTGTCGTCGTCGCGCTCATCGGTGCCGCGGGCTACCTGTACTGGCGCCGGAACCAGTGAAACAAAAACTATATAGCGACGGCTGTTTGCCTCCTGTATGAGCGAACGGGAGCAGGCGCTCCGGGAAATCGACGCTGAGCCGGGCGACCGCGTACGCGTCGTCAAAGCCGGGAACACCTACGAGGGCATCCTGATGCCCCGTCATGCCTTCAGCAGCCCGGACATTATCACCGTCAAGCTTGACAGCGGCTACAACGTCGGCCTGTCCATCATCGATGCGGAGCTCTCCCTGGTGGAAAAACGGCGGCCACGCCAGCGGGAGCCGCGGGAGGCGTCGTTCGACCCGGATAAGCCGTCGGTGGCGCTGCTGGGCACCGGGGGCACCATCGCCAGCTACGTGGATTACGAGACAGGCGCGGTTCATCCCGCCCGCACCTCTGAGGACATCATGCGTTCCGTCCCGGACGTATGCGAGGTCTGCAACGTTGAAAGCGAGGTCGTCGCCCGGAAGCTCAGCGAAAACATGACCCCGGATGACTGGACTGCCATTGCCGAAGCGGCCGCGGAAAAGCTCAACCGGGGTGCCGAAGGCGTCATCGTGGCCCACGGCACCGACACCATGGGGTATACCGCCGCCGCCCTGTCCTTTATGCTCCAGGATCTCTCCGGCCCGGTGGTCCTCGTCGGCTCCCAGCGTTCGTCGGACCGGCCGAGCAGCGACGCCTTCCAGAATCTCGTCGCGTCAGCCCGTCTGGCCACCGCGGACCTGGGGGAGGTGGCGGTGGTCATGCACGCGGAGCCGTCACCGGGCCTGTGCGCCGTGCACCGGGGCACCAGGGTCAGGAAGATGCACGCCTCCCGGCGGGACGCCTTCCGCAGCATCGACACCCGGCCGCTGGCATTCGTGGATGACACCGTCCGCTTCATCGGTGGCTACCGGCGGAAAACAGCCGGGGAAACCCGGGTAACGGCGGACATCGATGACAACGTCGCCCTGGTATATGCACATCCCGGACTCCGCGAGAACGACTTCGCGGCGATGACCGCCGGCAGGGACGGCGTGGTCGTCGCGGGAACCGGCCTGGGCCATATAAACGAGAAGCTGATACCAGTCATCCGGGAGCTCACCGCCGATGACGTGCCGGTGGTGATGGCCACGCAGTGCATCTGGGGCCGGGTCAACATGCACGTGTACTCCGTGGGACGGCGGCTGCTGCAGGCCGGCGTCATCCCCGGCGGCGACATGCTGCCCGAGACCGCCCTGGTCAAGCTCATGTGGACGCTGGCCAACGTGCCCCCCGACGAGGTGGCCACGACCATGCAGCGAAACCTGGCCGGGGAGACAACGGAGCGAACGCTGTATGACACGTTTCCCCGGCAAAAAACATATATGGAAGACGATATTAACGGTCAGAGACCATGAAATCAAAAGTGCTTGTCGTTTTAGCAGTCGTTATGGTGTTGCCGCTGGCCAGCGCGGAGCTGACCAAGCCAGACTGGAGTACCGACGACTACTGGGAATTCGAGGGGGAATATGACGGAAGCGCCTCTATGGGATTCGAAAACCAGACCATGGAATCCAGCATCGACTCCGACATCACGCTTCGCATCTCGGTGGACGACGTCCAGGTGCGGCAGGTCGACGGTGAATACGTCGGGGTCTACGTCACCTCCATGAGCGGCGATCTCGCCGGCACCTTCAGCTACAAGTTTGGAGACCAGGAATACAGCGGCGATTTCACGTTCGACCTGGGCGGCACAAACCTGTTCTCCACCGCGGACCTCTCCATGATTGAATCCGACATCAGCGTCAACATCAGCATCTCGGGCCTGCCCAGCGGAGCGCTGCCCCAGCAGATAAGCAGCACATCGACCTATGAGCCGCCGCTCGACTACATGCAGTTCCCGGTGAGCTCGGGGGATACATGGACGACGCAGAGCACCGTGACCACGGAGTCCTCGATGGGCGCGCCGACCACGAATCCCGTCCAGTTCACGTTCCGCTGTGTGCGGCAGCTCGGCGACCTCTACCACATCCAGACCGACTACGTACCCTTCATCGGCGACATCATCCCCATCAACAACACCCTCATCAAGTGGTCGGACGGCAAGGGCATGATAGAGGAGATACAGGGACAGTCAACGGAGCAGGACTTTTCCATAGGCCTTGTCGACTACTCTTTCAGCGGGCAGGCCAACACGCCGCCGACGGCCGCCATCTCCGTCGACGAGCTGGAACCCTCAACCGGCCAGTTCGTCGCCTTTGACGGCACCGGGTCAAGCGACGCCGACGGCACGATAGAGTTCTACCAGTGGAACTTCGGCGACAACGTCAACGCCACGGGCAGCAGCGCTCAGCATGCGTTCGGCGAAAAGGGCACCTACACGGTCACGCTGACCGTCGTCGACAACTACGGCAACACGGCCACCGCCACGAAATCGATAACGGTAACCGGCTCATCCAGCGGCTCGTCACCCGGTTTCGGGGGCGTAACCCTGGGGCTGGCGCTCGCCGGGGTCATGCTGCTGCTGTGGAAACGGAAGCGGGATTTTAGGTAATTTTAAATAGATTCCGGCATTAAAGATAACCGATTGCCCGGGCGTAGAGGTATCCATGCAGTATGATTTATTGTTGAAACGACCGAAGCTGACCATCATAATCTTTACGTTTATAACCCTGGCTATCTCCACGCAGGCGCTCAACGTGGTTATCTCCTCCGACATCGAGCTGTACATGCCCTCGGACCAGCCCACGGTGGAGACGCTCAACCAGATACGCAGGGAATGGCCCGTGGACAACGTGGTCGTCTACGTGAGCGCGGACAACGTCACCGATGTGTCGACGCTCAAGGAGATCGATGCGGTGGAACGGGCGCTCGAACCTGACGGGAGCAACGGCATCCAGTACACGGCCAGCATCGCCTCGTTTTTACGGAACACCAACGCCATTTTTCCGGTTATCGGCAGCGACATGATTCCCAACCAGCAGGCGCAGGTGGACTTTTTGCTCCGGTTTATCCCGGAGGAACTCAAAAACAACTTTGTGACCCCGGATGACAAGCACGCGGTTATCATCATCGCCACCGAAAAAGGCGTCGATGCAGACCAGCTGCTGGAAGAAAACGTGTATCCCATCCTGGGGACGACCGCCGAGACGAAGATGACCGCCACGGGAACCATCACCATGTACAAGGAAACCGTGGACTGGGTGATGAACCGTATCTATCCCGTGGTCCTGGTTTCGGGTCTGCTACTGGTGCTCACCATTCTCGCGTTCCACCGGAGCATGAAAGCCGTCCTTATATCGCTGGCGCCGATAGGCTACGCCATCGGCCTGACCTTTGGGACCATCGGCCTGATGCCCGTCCAGTTTGCCCCCACGGTTATCGCGGTTATCCCGCTGCTGGCAGCTCTGGGCATCGCCTATGCGTTGCACATGGTCAACCATTTCGCGGAAAAAGTGGAGGAGATGCCGCCGGAGGAGGCCCTCCGCCATATCATCGCTACCACGGGGAAGGCGGTGCTGCTGTCGGCGGTGACCACCATCGTGGGATTTGCGTCGCTGCTGTCGTCGACGATGCCTCCCATCGAAAACATGGGCCTCGCGTTTCTCATCGGCGTACTCTACTGTTTCATCGCCACCATGGTGATGGTGCCGGCTCTGCTCCTCATTTCCAACTACAAGCAGAAGGGCATCCGGGGCTGGGATTCTTTTTCAAAACTCGTCAAATACCGTAAACATATTTTGCTGTTGTTCGTGGTGCTCACGGCGCTGTCCCTGGCGGCGCTGCCCAGCGTGTCCCCGCGGACGTCCATCTACGAGATGATGCCGGACAAGATGCCCAGCAGCCAGGCGATGCGCGATTACTCCGCGGATTTCAACAGCGGTCAGATGGGTGTCGTGGAGATAGAAACCGGGCCCGAGGGGGTGCTTGAGCCGTCGTTCCTCCGGCAGCTGGAGTCCATGGAAAAGGCGATAAACGTGGGTATAAAGAACGCTTCGGCGTATTCCATCGTGGACGTCGTCAAACGACTCAACCTGGGCACCATTCCGGCGACGAAGGAGAAGGTCAAAAACCTTATCGAGGACAAGCTGGGTGAAAAATATCGGACCATGATGCTCAGCGACGGCTACAACAAGACCCTGGTATACGTCAACATGCCCGTCATCCCGGTTGACGAGACCCGCACCGCGGTGAACGGCGTCAACCAGATACTTGAGCAATATGACAACAAGATAGATGGGAGCATTACTCCTCTGGCCGGGCTCAGCTCCGTGACCGTGGAGATAAACGGGATGCTCATGGACCAGCAGTTCCGGTTTATGTTCCTGTCGCTGCTGCTGGTGTTCACCTGCCTGCTGCTCGTCTTCCGGTCGTTTAAATATGCCACCATCACCTTTCTGCCCATTCTCATCATCCTGGTCTGGCAGCCGGGCGCGCTCATCCTCACCGGGACGCCGCTCAACGTGGCGACCATCATGGTGTCATCGGTGGCCATCGGTGCCGGCATTGATTTTTCGGTGCATATCACGGAGCGGGTGCGCGACGAGCTGAAAGAGAAGCCGCCGCTTGCCGCGATTAAGACCGCTATCGCCCGGAAAAGCCCGCCGCTGCTGGAGACCACGCTGGCGCTCATCGCCGGCGGCATCCCCGTCGCCCTGATGGAATACGAGCTGATGACCCAGTTTATCATCCTGGTGCTGCTCATGCTGGTGTTCGCCTGCGTCGCCTCGCTGCTCGGCCTGGCGGCCATCTACTCGTATAAAAAGGGAACGTGGCTGGAACGCTGGCGTTGACGTTACCCGTAGCTTTCTAGTTTTTCCTGAAACCGGTAGCTTTCTCCTTCTACATCGACCGGGTATTCGCCGGTGACGCAGCCCAGGCAGAGCTCGTTCCGGGAGAAGCCCGTCGCTTTGAGCAGCCCGTCGATTGAAATATAGCCGAGGCTGTCCGCCCCGATGGTCTCCTGGATGGCGTCCACGCTTTTGTCCGAGGCGATGAGCTGCTTCCGGTCGGTCATGTCGATGCCGAAGTAGCAGGGGGCAAGGATGGGCGGCGACCCGATGCGGACGTGTATCTCCTCGGCGCCGCGCTGCCGCAGGATGTCAACCATCTGGCGCATCGTGGTACCGCGGACGATGGAGTCGTCGACGAGGACCACCCGCCGGCCGGATACGATGCTGCGGACGGGATTCATTTTGAGCAGCACATATTTTTCCCGGAGACGCTGCGACGGCATGATAAAGGTACGGCCGATATACCGGTTTTTCATCAGGCCTTCGGCGAGCTGTATGTCCGCGGCTCGGGCGTAGCCGTAGGCATGGGCCCGCCCGGAGTCCGGCACGGGCACGACGATGTCTGCCTCGACGGAATGCTCAGCCGCCAGCTGCCCGCCGATGCGCTTCCGGGCCTGGTAGACATCCTTGTCGTCGATGACGGAGTCAGCCCGGGAAAAATAGACGTATTCAAAGAAACAGTGCGCCGTGTGCCGTGCGGTGACCAGCTGCCGGCCATGGTACCCGTCGGGGGTGATTTCGACCAGCTCCCCGGGCCGGACGTCCCGGATGAACGTGGCACCAAGCGAGTCAAGGGCAACGCTCTCCGATGCAACAAGATACCCGTCGGGGAGCTCACCCAGGCAGAGCGGGCGGACGCCCAGCGGGTCGCGCAGCCCGAACACCCGGTCGTTGTACATGATCGTCAGAGAATAGGAGCCCTCCAGCCGCTTCATCACGTATCTGACGGCTTTTTCGAATCCGGTGTCCTTCAGCTGGTCGGACAGCATGAACGCGATGGATTCCTCCTCGCTTCCCATGGAAAACGTATGGCCCTGCTCCATGAGCTCCCGGCGCAGCATGCCTGCATTGGTGATGATGCCGTTGTGCGCCAGCGCGATGTCCCCACTGGACGTATGGACCAGCGTCGGCTGCGCGTTTTCCGGCGTCGACAGCTCGATGGAATAGTACACGTGGGCGATGCCCCGCTGCCCGTGTATGCCGCCAACGTCGACATCCTTGAACGCCTCGTTGACCAGCCCCAGGCCCCGGCAGCAGCCGATGCACTGTTCATCTGGCTGGTAGGTCGCGATGCCGGCCGCCTCCTGCCCGCGGTGCTGCAGCGCGTTGAGCATAAAATACAGGTCAGACGCTACATCATGGTTTGCCGCGGCCGCCGCCACGCCGCATCGCTCCCTCATTTTTTCCAGTTGTAATCACGTCTCTTGATGGATTTGCCGAAGCCGCAGGCGGCGCAGACCTTTTTGCGGACATGGTAGGCGTGCTTGCCGCAGCGCCTGCAGATGATATGCGTTTTGCCGCCGCCCGACTTCGATGGAGTTCCTTTGGTCATGCTATCACGGTGAAATGTACACGATGTTGTCCCCTCGCACGATGACCTTTTCCAGGTCGCGCTGCTTTTCGCCGTGCGTCAGCTCCTCGGCGTTGGTGAGCACCAGGTTGAGATGCGGATGGTCGTAGCCGTCCAGCACGCCGCGGTACTCGCGGCCGCCCCGGAGCTCCACGATGACCCGGTTGCCGATGCTGCCGTGCACCATCTCAAGGGGTTTCATTGGTAGGGTATGAAAGCGCGCTACTTAAATCTTTGCCGGCGTTTCCCCCGGTACCGCGGGAACGCCGATACACCCTGAGGGCTCGTATAAACGTCTGCTGCTTCCACGACATATCCCATAATAGCCGGCCGGGAAAAGCAGGACAGGACATACGCGCGACGGTGGCTCAATGACAAAAACCCATTCGGGAAGTACGCCGGTGGTTGCCCTGCCCATCACATCAACCGGTGCCGGTTTTTCAATGTTGCGGCCACGGCACGGGAAAAAGAGGGCAGGGCGGGTGGACAAGAAGAGGTATCCCATACTGCTCTGCAGCATATGTCCCTGCCCGGACATACATGCAAAGCCGGTTCATTAAGGTTGCGCAAACCCCGGATGCTGGAGGTGGGAATCGAACCCACATGAGCCTTCGGGCAGACGACGGGGATTGCTGCCCGCTCCAGCACATGGGCATCCCGGCAGGCTTTGAAAAACGTTACGGGAGCGTACACATCCTTATAAACAGCCGGATGTTATATGCAGCATGAAAACCTGCCAGGGCTGCAGCATGCAAAATCCGGACGAGGCAAAGTTCTGCATGGAATGCGGCAGACCGCTGCCCCAGGAGAAGAGCTGCGGCGAGGAGTCATGGGATGAAAGCGCCGGCGGACCGTAGCGGTGCCGCCGGGTGAACGAAACTTTTTCTGCATCCGGGGGTTTCTGCAATACCCGTCCGAGCCGTGGTATACGCAACGTTTTTATATGTAATTAACAATTGTTTATTACAATGTCAACGTCGGAAAAGCGCATCATCCTCCTCGTAGAGGACGACCCCGCCATCCAGGAACTCCTCGACATGTACTTCACACCGCTCAACGTCGAAATCCACCGGGCGCACAGCGGCATCGAAGGCGTACAGCTCTACCGACGGCTGCACACACAGGGAAAACGACCCGACATCGTCATCATGGACGTAAAGCTGCCAGCCATGAACGGCATCCAGGCAACCCGGCAGATAAAAAACATCGACAGCACAGCCGTCATCTACGGATTCACCGCCTTCGCCGGCGCCAAGGGAGAAGAACTGCGACGGGCAGGCGCCCAAAAGGTCATCCCCCGCACCTTCGGATTCCCGGGACTCCGAGACATCGTCAGCTCCACGTTTCACGCCCAGCATCCCCCGACCTGACCGCCACAGGCACCACATCACACCCCACGCTATCCCGCACTCTCCGGTCCCTCGGCCCCGAGGATATAGCCACCCAGACCGGTCAGCCAAAACAGAATCGGATACGCCACCCACCGCTCGGTTCCCCCATCACCGAGATGTGGAATCAAGGCATCGCTGAAAAAAAGACAGAAGAGCGCGACGACGCCAAAAGCAATGAACACGTAGCGGAGTGGACCGCGAACAATCCGCCACGATGATACCGCTCCGATACCACCGAACACAAATGTCGTCATGGCGAACAGGCCATGCCACGGCGTCACGTTTCCCGGAAAAATGCCGACGGCCAGCACACCCACCCAAACAATGCAAGGGATACACTGGCCAGGTAACCACTGTGGCGCATGTGCACGAATCCGACGGCAGCCAGGATCATCAGCCCGGTTGTCATCATCGTCGTCTTGAAAATCGTCGCTGACGGCTGGGTGACAACGCTGTCCGGCGGCTTGGTTGCACCAAGATCGCTGACCTCATTATCCCGCGTGGAATACCCGGAGGGATAATATATCTCAGCCGTAATAATGCCCATCAGAGCGACAACTCCCGCTAGAAAGAGCAGCAACCCGGCTACCTTCACATTGTTCCGTATAAACACGTCGAGTTTCATACGCAAGCAGAAAGAATCCTCAGAGGTATTTATGTTCCCCATGTAGAAGCAAGGAAAAAGAGTGCTCCCGTCGGGATTTGAACCCGAGTCCTCGGCTAACACCAACCCCTTTTGGGTGTAAAGCACCTTTTTTAAAGGGGCTTCGAGAGGCCGAGATGATTAACCGGACTACACTACGGGAGCCGTCCACCCCCGTAATACGTTTTACTTTTTATCATTTTTGCACTAGCCGCCCGAGGCCACCCGTATGATTTTCACCGATGCACCGGCGGGCAGCTGCCCCGTATGCGGGACCGGACCGCCGTCGACGACCAGGATGGCCTGCTCCGGGACAAGGTCGAACTGCCCGAGGAGGTCCGTACCCGTCGCATCGTCGGCTAGCCGGAGCTCATGACGCTCACCTCGCATGGTCACCGTAACCTGCATCGATACACCTAAAAACAATCCGCCTATATAGGTTTCGCATGCTGAGGTGGCCGAGTCCGGACCAAGGCGGTAGCCTCGAGAGCTACTGGGCCATT
>CAZQNC010000050.1:0-9255 GCA_964594625.1 uncultured Thermoplasmatales archaeon
GCCTCCCTCAAAAACACTCAGCCTTTTATATGAAGACGGCTAATCTGTATCTACCAACAGAGCGGCCGGTTTGTTCCCATTTTGCACGCGGTCCCACGACGGCTGAACCGGGCCCGGACGGAGATAATTTTAAGTAACGTTTTTTCATACGTTTCCCATGCATCAGAAACTGTTTACCCCCGGCCCCACTGAGGTACGGGAAGAAGCGCTCCAGGCAATGTCCACGCCCCAGATACACCATCGGTCGAAGGAGTTCGGAGAGCTCTACGCGTCCATCCAGTCAAAGCTTCAGCAGCTGCTGTACACGGACAACCCCGTGCTGCTGCTGACCTCCTCCTCGACGGGGGCAATGGAATCTGCCGTCATCAACGGCGTAGAAAAGAAATGCCTGAACCTGGTAAACGGCGCCTTCTCAAACCGGTGGCATCAGATCACCAAGAAAAACGGCCTTCCCTGCGATGCATTCACGCTGGACTGGGGCACCGCCGTCAAGCCCGACATGGTCGAAGAGCAGCTCGACACCGGCGAATACGACGCCGTCACCTTGGTGTACAACGAAACCTCGACCGGGATGATGAACCCGCTGGAGGAAATCGCCGAGGTCGTCAAAGACTATCCCGACGTGCTGCTGCTCGTCGACGCCGTATCCGCCATGAGCGGCGCCAAGATAGCGGTCGACCAGCTGGGCATCGACATGGTGGTCGCCGGCGTCCAGAAATGCTTTGCGCTGCCCTCGGGCATCGCCGTGGCGGCAGTGAGCGACGACATGCTCCAGCGCGCCGAAAAGCTCGACCGCGGCTACTATTTCAACATCCCGCTGATGTACAAGTACCACAAGCGCAACCAGACCCGGGTGACCCCGGCCATCTCGCAGATGTTCGCCCTTGACGTCCAGCTGGACGACATCGTCAACGGCGAGGGCATCGAGCAGCGCTTCCAGCGGCACCAGCGGATGGCGGATATCACCCAGCGGTGGGCCCAGAAATATTTTGACATCTACCCGGAAAAGGGATACTGGTCGACGACGCTGACCTGCGTCGAGAACACCCGGGATATTTCCGTCGCGTCGCTGTCAGAGGAGCTCGCCAAAGAGCATATCCGTATTTCCAACGGCTACGGCGACCTGAAGGAAAAAACGTTCCGTATCGGTCACATGGGCGACTGGCAGGTGCAGGACATCTACGGGCTGCTTGAGCTCATCGAACACATCCTCGACCTGTAAATGGCCACCTCCCAGGAGCGCAAACAAGGGATACGCAGGCAGGTGCTCAACCAGCGGAACAGCCTTTCAGCCTTCGACGTGCTCAGCCGGAGCAACCAGGTGCTGGAAAACCTGTACACGATGGAAGCGTTCCAGGACGCCGGCGTGGTGCTCTCCTATATTTCGTTCGGCACCGAGGTCAACACCCACGGGTGCATCCGGCGGCTGCTGGACGCCCGGGAAAAAAAGGTGCTGGTACCCGTCGTAGCCAGCCGGGAGGCACGCACCCTCATTCTTTCCGAGCTGCACGGCTGGAACGAGCTGTCCACCGGGGCATACGGCATCCTCGAGCCCGAACCGGAGCATGTCAGGGAGCGCAGCCCCGGCGACGTTGACATCGTTCTCGTGCCGGGCATCGCCTTCGACCGCCGGGGAAACCGGATTGGCTACGGCGGCGGCTACTACGATGGCCTGCTGCAGCGCATCAACGGCACGGCTATCGGGCTTGCGTATGCATTCCAGTTGATTGACAGGGTGCCCCGTGAGCCGCATGACGTACAGGTCAACGCCGTTGTGACGGAGGACCGCATGGTCATAACCTGACATGTTTCGACGACTGTACCACATTTTTTTTAAAGGGACAGGAAATACACCACCATACATCAGGGGGCAGTCCCGCTCTCTTTGAGGTTGAAAAACATGACACGAAACGCATACGTGCAGATATGTGCATTATTGGTTGTGGTAGCGCTCTCTCTTTCCGGGCTCTCGCTGGCGGACGGCGGCGCTGACGGTATGGATACGACGGCGATATTGCAGGACCGGACGATGTCCATCAACGGCGTTGCCGTGGACGGCGACGACAACGTCATCGTGACCGGCGAGGTGTATGACGAGGGCGCCGGGAAATGGATTATCCGCACCGAAAAATATGGTGGCGAAGACGGCCATCTGATATGGCAGAAGGAATTCAGGGAGTATGACCAGAACATCGGGAAGGACGTCGCGGTTGACGCCAGCGGCAACGTCGTCGTGGTCGGCGCCAAAGGCTCGGCCGGGGATTTGCTCCCGCAGATGGATTACCTCCTGATAAAATACAACAAAGACGGCGAGCGGATGTGGAAAAACACCTATCACAACGGATTGTCCGACGTGCCGTGGCGTGTGACCATTGACGGGCAGACGGGCAACATCTTCGTCACGGGCGTGACCATCAAGCTCATCGGGGGCGACACGGCGACCAGCAACATATGGACCATCAAGTGCTCGGGCTCCAACGGCGGCAAAATGAATGAACACATCCTGGACATTAACGAAAATGCTGACATGGGCGTCGGTATCGCCCTGACCAGCGACCGCGAGGTCGTGGTCGCCGGCTCAACCCAGTTCGACGCGCCCGACTATGACGCCTACTGCATGCAGCGGTACAGCAACAGCCTGGAACCGCTTGGAGGCCCGTTTTTCTACCGCGGGGAAAATACGAACGAGAGCGCGTCCGGGCTGGCCATTGACTCCAGCGACAACATCTTCGTCACCGGTCATTCCAGCAGCTGGTCCGGCCAGGATTTTTTGACCGTCAAATATGACAACAACGGGGCGCAGAAGGGCAAAGACCTCCGGGATTACGGCGAAGGCAAGAACACCGGGCTTGATGTCGCGGTTGACCATGCAGACAACGTGATTATCGCCGGGTCGACGGTGTCCGACGGGAAACATTTTTGCACCATCAAATACAGCAACGGTCTCTCCAAGCAGTGGATACAGCAGGAAGATTTCGTGGGCGAGGCCAAGGCGGTCACGGTTGACTCTCAGAACAACGTCATCGTCGCCGGCTACAACACCGGGCAGGACGACCAGTACTACACCATCAAGTACGATTCGAACGGCAACATCATCCTCTGGCAGGGCGGCGGCGGGTCCGCGCCGTCGGAGCCGCCCGAGGCGTCGTTCACCGGCCCAGGCAATGCCTACATCGGGCAGCCGGTCCAGTTCACCGATACGTCAGACGGCACGGTGACATCTCGCTCCTGGGACTTCGGCGACGGCGGCACGGGCAGCGGCGCCACGGCCACCCACACCTATGATAGCGACGGCACCTACACGGTCACCCTGACCGTGACCGGCGCCGGGGAAACCGACACGGCCACCCGGCAGATCACCATTACCAATGCACCGCCAAATCCGTCGTTTGCATACACGCCGCTCACTCCAACGGTCGACGAGTCCGTATCATTCGACGCATCCGACTCATATGACCCCTACGAGGGGAGCATCGCGAGCTACAGCTGGGACTTCGGCGACGGCGGCAGCGGAAGCGGCATAGCCGCCTCGCATACCTATCCGCAGAACGGTACCTACCAGGTCACCCTGACCGTCACCGACGACGACGGCAAAAGCGCCTCCACCAGCAAAATGGTGACGGTGAACGCGGCTGGCTCGCATGCGCCGACAGCCCGGTTCGACTACGAGCCGGCACATCCGGACCTCGACGAGGAGGTCACGTTTGACGCCTCCTCCTCCACTGACGATGGCACCATCCTGCTCTACCGGTGGGACTGGGACAGCGACGGCACATACGACAGCGAGCGGGCGGCGGCCACGGCGACACATAGCTGGTCGGCTGCCGGCACCTACGACGTAACCCTCGAGGTCGAGGACAACAACGGCACCGTCAACACCTATACCGCCCCTGTCACCGTCGGCGGCGGAGAGCCGGCACTCATGGTAACCGGCCCCTCGGAGCTGCAGGAGCAGAGCATCCAGAACGGCCACGCCACCGTCACGGTGTCCGTCAGCTGCATCAACCGGACGGTCGACGGCGTCCACATCGCCGTTGAGGAGGACGCCGGAGCGAACATAACGGTCACCCCGCAGGAGGCACGCATCCAGGCAGGTGCCAACCAGTCGTTTTCGCTGGACATCACGCTGCCGGACAATGCCACCGCCGACGTCATCACCTTCCGCGCTGCCGGAACCGACGGGACAGAGAGCGCGCTGCACACCGTCCAGCTCAGCGCCGGGGATGGAAACAGCGATACGCCCGGGTTCGCGGCCGTGCTGGCCATCGCGGCGATTTTCCTGGTGCTGCTGGTCATGCGACGGTTCAAGGAGAGCAAGCGGTGAACTGCCGTACAGCACGGGCAAAAGAAGCGATATAGTTATATCTGCTGCGCTAATTAGCCGGTATGCTCGACCTCCTTCGCTTCATCGTGGGCATGGCCGTGTTGCTGTATGCCTCGTACACGGATTTCAGGTACCGGGAGGCGCGGAACGAGCTCTGGCTTGTCATGGGCGGCGTGGGCGTCGTATTGCTCCTGTTTTCCGATTATTCGCCGCCGGCCGTCTTTTTTTCGGTGCTGTTGATGCTGCCCATCGCGTTTGTGGTCATCCTCGCGGGCATGGGCGGCGCGGATGCCAAGGCGCTCGTCGCCATATCGCTGCTGGCTCCCTTGTTTCCGGAAATCGATGCGGGGCTGGCGGAGCTGCCTTTATGGGTGGCGCCGGTCCAGTTTCCGTTTCCATTGACCGTGTTTATCAACGCGTTGCTGCTCTTCCTGGCGATTCCGGTCGCCTTTTTTGTCCGGAACATTTTGCAGGGTAATCTTTCGTTTCCCTACTGCTTTTTTGGATGCAGGATGCGGGCCAGCGACATCCCGGGCAGGTATGTGTGGCCGATGGAATCCGTTGAAGACGGACGGCGTACAAAGAGTATTCTGCCGCAGCGGGACGTTGACCCGGCGGTGTTCGGGGACGAGGTGATATGGGTGACGCCGAAGGTCCCGTTTCTCATCCCGTTGACGGCGGGTTACGCCATCTCCTTTGTCCTGGGGGACATCGTGTATCAGGTCGTGTCAGTTGTTACCTGATTCCTGGTCGACCTGGCGCTCGATATCCTCGATTTTTTTGTTCATCATCTCTATCATGCGCTTCTGGCTGACCAGCAGGTTTTTGACGGAGTCCTTGAGCTCGCTGACGGTTGAGTCGACGATGACGCCGACAAGGCGGCGCTGACGGTTGACGGCCAGGGAGAGACGCTTGTACTCCTCGGCTTCTTCGTCGCCGACCTCGACCTTGATTGTTTCGTACATGTCGTTGATTTCTTTTTTCCGTTCGAGGATGTCCTGGATTTTGTGAAGCAGGATTTTTTTGGTGAACGGTTTCACGATGTAGTTTTCGATGCTGTCCAGGGGCTTTTCCTTGGTGTCGTCGGGGGTGAGGGGCAGCGCGGTGAGCATTGACACGGGGATGTCCTTGGTTGTCTCGCGGGTCTTTATGTTTTTGAGGGTTTTCCAGCCGTCCATGCCCGGCATCATGATGTCGAGCAGGATGAGGTCCGGCGTTACCGTGTCGAGTTTTTCGAGGCATTCGTCGCCGCTGTTGGCCACGACGACGCTGTATCCCTCTGATTCAAGCATTTTTTTGACGATGTCTGCGACCTCGTATTCATCGTCGACGACCATTATTTTTTCATCATGCATAGTGTCACCTTGATGCTTCTTCGAGCTTGATGAGCACGTCTCGGATGGTGGTTGATGACTTCACGATGTCCTGCACCATCTGTTTCCCGAACGGCCGGTATCCTTCGCCGCCGGCGGACTCGATGCGCCGCTTCATCATGTCGAGGACCTGGTCGGCGGGCGGCATGTTCAGGCGTATTTTTTCGACGTCGCGTCCCTTGAGATATTTTTCCACGATGGCGTCGACGACGTCCACGGATGCCAGCACCACTGAAAGGCGGAGCTCGGGGGCGTCAAGCTTGCTGATAAGATATTCGAAGATTGTTTCGTCCGTGATGTATTCGGCCTCGTCTATCAGGAGCAATACGGGCCGTTCGATAACCTTTTTTCTGAGAAAAACGCGGGAAAAAAAGGAGGGGCTGATGGCCTGCTCGACCTCTGTTTTTACCTCGTCGAGCGTCAGGTTTTCGCCGCCGTGTACCATGATGGGCTCGACCTTGTAGAGCGGGCCGAACGCCTGCAGCCACTGGAGCATCGTGGTTTTCCCGATGCCTGTTTTGCCGAGTATCCAGAAAACCTCGCTCGTTCCCTCGATGGTTTTGAGGATGATGCTGCGGGCTTTGTCCTTGTAAACCATGAACTCATGCCGCGGCTCATTGGGATTGAGAATAATATTTTCGGAGGCCATTTGCCCCACTATAACACTTTATACTTTATATGTCTTTCACTATTTTTAGCGTTGCCACCCCGAAGAGATATACCCCGTTTCTTTGGAGAGATAGCGCCGGCGACAGCCACACGGCAGGATGTTTTTCGGGGCATGTCCCCCTGTTCAGCCCACGGCACCCAGCACGAAGGCGAGCAGGGCGACGAGGATGCCGGCCTTGGTGACATCCCGCACCAGCTCGATGCGCCCGGGTACCAGGGAGAGGGCGTACAGAAAAACAATGTCGGCGACGGCCACGAGCAGGAGATAATACACCCCGAACAGTTCCAGGGGGTAATACGGCAGCACGCTTATCCCGACGGCTGACAGGATGAGGAGCGAGGCGACCACCCGGGCGTTTTTCGGGCCGATACGCCGGGGCAGCGTCTCCCGGTCCGCGTCGCCCGCCATGTCCTCGATGTCCATGATGATTTCCCTGCCCAGGATGAACAGGAATGCCACGAGGGAGGCAAAGGCGGGTGACAGCAGCCGGTCGACGGCGGCGCCCCCGAACAGAAACGTCAGCGCGGCCAGCGTGCTTATCGACAGGTTGCCCGCGATGCCCCGGTATTTCAGGGATGTCTCGTAGGCGACGGCGACCACCGCAGCGGCAAGGATGATAACGGCCGCCTGCACGTTGATGGCCAGGGCGACGGGGATGCCGGCCACCAGCAGGACGACGCTGACCCGGAGCGCGTTGGCCGGCGATATCGAGCCGGCCGGGATGGGCCGACGGGGATGGTTGACCCTGTCTATATCCCGGTCCAGGTAGTCGTTGAGCGCGAACCCGCCAGCGCTGAAGAGGAAGGCCGCGCATACCGCGAGCGCCATCTCTGTCAGGTAGGGCACGAGGTCGGTGCCGACGCCGACGATGGAGCCGATGAGCACCGACAGGGACGCTATGAGGCTCGTGACCGGCCGGAACAGGTAGAGCGGCGAGCTCTTGTCCATGCAGGGCAGGATTGACCTGCGCTATAATAACTTTTCTTCATTCCCACCGGAGCGGTGCACCGGGGGAGCCGGATACTTTTTTATAGACGCTGTCTATAAGGAGGATATGAGAAAAAGCGCTGTGTTTGTTGTGATGGCGGCGGCGTTGCTTGTGGCTGCGCCTTTGACGGCGCTGCAGGGCCAGCGGGCCTCCGATTGGAAGCCGGCTGTACCCCGGGGGCCGTCGTCCGGGGAAACTGATGCCTATGACCTGTTGATTGTGTCGCCCGGGGAGTGGACGGACAGCCTGCAGCCGCTCGTGATTCACAAGGATGGCCACGGGGTGGCGACGAAGCTGGTGTCGCTCTCGGAGGTATACGACGGCGCGTATTTTGAGGCGGAAGGTCGCGACGAGGCGGAGCAGGTCAAGTATTTCATCAAGAACGCTCTCGATGAATGGGGTATCTCCTATGTCATGCTGGTCGGCGGTCGCAACGGGGGCCTGATGCAGGAGAACTGGTACTGCCCGGTGAGATATTCCTTCTGCGGGGTGAGCAGCAGCTGGGAGCGCTCGTTTTTGAGCGACCTGTATTTTGCGGATATCTATGATGACGAGGGTCATTTCCAGAGCTGGGATACGGACGGCGACGGCGTCTACGCGGAATGGGTTGGCAGCGAGGCGGAGGATGCCCCGCTGGACCTGTATCCCGACGTTGCCGTTGGTCGGCTGGCCTGCCGGGCTGAGTGGGAGGTCAATGTGATGGTCGATAAGATTGTCACCTATGAGAACACGGCTTATAATGCTGCCTGGTTTGACCGGATGGTGTGCATCGCCGGTGACACCTACCCGGATAATCCCAATCCCGCCTGGGATGAGCAGATCGAGGGGGAGGAGGGCACGCAGCGGGCCATGGACTGGATGCCCGGCTTTGATTATGTGACGCTGTGGACGTCGGATGGCACGCTGACGGGTCCCGAGGATGTTATTTCGACCGTCAGCCAGGGCTGCGGCTTCCTGTTTTTCGACGGGCATGGCAGCCCGATGAGCTGGGCGACGCATCCGCCGCATGACCATGAGACGTGGATTGACGGCCTTGACATCTGGCAGATGCGGAAGCTGGACAACCAGGATATGCTCCCGGTCTGCGTGGTGGGCGGCTGCCATAACAGCCAGTTTAACATCTCGGTGCTGAACGCGTTGAAGATTTACAAGGGCTTTGACACCTGGTACGAGTACATGTACAAGGGCGAGACCGGCCCGGAGTGCTGGAGCTGGTGGCTGACCCGGAAGATCGGCGGCGGCTCCATCGCCACGCTGGGCTATTCGGCGCTGGGCTACACCAAGGAGGACAAGTGGGAGGTCAGTGGGGTGACCGGCGAGGCGTCGGAGTGGCTGGACACGCATTTTTTCCGTGAGTACGGCATGGAGGGTACCGAGGTGCTGGGTGACATCTGGAGCGCCGTTATCGCGGACTACCTGGATACCTATCCGGTTGACTGGGATGAGAGCGTTGACAGCGCGACGGCGATCGATGCGAAGACGGCGCAGGAATGGATATTGCTGGGTGACCCCTCGCTCCGTATCGGGGGCTATCCGTAACGGTGCGCGGGACGCCTGTGACGTGGAGCCCGGCCGGGGAGCCGGGTTCCGTATTTTTTAACCGTCTATCGTGCAGGATATTTTCCGGGTTTGTACGTCTTTCGAGGGGCACGTTTTATTAAGCGTGTGCCGGCTGGCGGGGAGGGGGATGGCGGGGAGGGCCTCCAATCCGCCGGGAGACCGCTGGTTCCCCGGTTTCTCTGCTTCCCTCTGCTCCTGCTTGTTTCCTGGCGGCCACAACATTTTTATAATAATATTTAATTACACCGCCGGTGAAAGCATGAACGAAACCAAATACACGACGGTTTCCCTCCCGAAACCGCTGGTTGAAAAAATCAAGGAGCGCATCGAGGGCACCGGC
>CAZQNC010000051.1:0-9052 GCA_964594625.1 uncultured Thermoplasmatales archaeon
CATCTGCGGGTCTTACGCTCCACTCCAGACCACGCAGTATTCCCGGCCTGAACACATAAGATGATGGTTTGGGTCCCCTGGGGCATTCCATCCCGCTGTTGTTCCGTATAAAATGACCTTCTGACAGGAGGCATTTAATAGGGGAATCGGCGAGGATAGTTCTCCCCCGATCAGTTAGAGGATAACCGATAGATACTCGAAATATTTTTGGAAACGAGGTGTATTATAGTCGTGTCTCGATGCTTTTTGCAGTAGCCATTGCATCCGATTGTTTCTCTCGATAAAATGCACATCTTCCTTTTAGTCGGATAGCTATCAGTGGATAAAGTGTGTGTTCTCTGATAAAAGTATGGCAATTGAAAAACGGTTACAGTGCGCAAGAAGGTATCTATCTTGAAGACCGTTCAGAAGCCCTTTGTTTTATACTCCTATACATCAATCATTTTTATTCGTTAGGAAAAGCTGGTATTTCGTTATGTTTTCAGTGTGCTATCCATCTGCCTGACCCAGTAAAATGAAGCATTTAAAGCATATTTTATATACAAAAAAACAAAAAAAGGGAAAAGAGGGAGGTGTGGTTAAAGATTTAACATCCACACCTTGACGGTTTCGGTGGCTTCGTTGCCGGCCTTGTCCGTGGCGGTGATCTCTATGGTCTGCTCGCCGAAGACGAACTCGTCCCAGCTCCACGACAGGGTGCCTCCAAAGGTTTCTCGGAGGTCGTTGTTGATGTAGAGCTTGACGTTGTCCACACCGGACGTCGCGGGGTCCGTCACCTGTGCTTCGATGGTAACGGAACCGATGACGATTGAACGGTCTCCGAAGAGCGGCAGCACCGGTCTGCCGAAGAGGTAGAGATAGTTGGTCGGCCTGCTGATCTCGATCTCTGGAGCGTAGAAGTCCAGGCGAACCGTGGTCTTCTTGGGTTCTTCTCGGAAGCCGGCGTTGTCCGTAGAGTAGTACTGGATGTCCTGGACGCCGTCTTCGTCTACCTCGAATGGGCCGGTATATGTCTGCCATTCGCCGTTGCCAACACGGTACATGGTCTGTGCAACACCGCTTGCATCGTCGGTCGCCGTCAGCTCAGCGGTCACGCTGGTCGTATACCAACCGTTGTCGCCCGTGGGCTGTTCCGGCGTGATGTGACAGGTGGTCGTCGGTTCTCCACCGCCGACTTCAACCGCGACATTTTTTGTGGCGCCAATATTGCCCAACGAGTCTGTGGCATGGCAGTATATCTGGTAGGTGCCCTTGGTGTCAATGGTGAATGGCTCTGTGTATGTCTGCCATTCGCCTTGGCCGATGCGGTATCGGATGTTTTTAACTGCCACTTCATTATCCTCAGCATCGAAGACAATCTTTGTATCTTCAGTTATGCGGTACGTCTGCTCTGCTGCAACCTCGTAGATGCCGTCAAAGGACAGCGTGGTCGTCGGGCCGTCTGCGTCGAGGACGTATGTTTCCATATGGTGTTCCTCTACGTTGCCTGCCAGGTCCTCTGCCCAGTATTCGATGGTGTGGGGACCTGATTCGTATCCGTTGAGCGGGTTGACCTGGAACTGTGCGGCCTTGTTCCAGTCGGCTTCCTGCAGTGGGCCACCGTCGATGCGGTAGTAGACCTTCCACGGGAACATGTCATCCTGCGCGTTGATGTGGAACACAGACGCGGGGATGTAGTAGCCGTCGGGGTCCAGGGTGACGGTCAGGTCGGATGTCGGTGCTTCTTGCGTGTCGTCGGCCACGGAGATGTCGACGCTCTGGACGTCGTTGGCGGGATTGTTGTCGCCGTATTCGTCGACGCTCACGGTGATGGTGTAGTCGCCAGGTCCGGGTGGCGTCCACGGGGCAAACGAGACGTCTCTGCTGTGTCCGGATTGCAGGTTGGTCACGGTGACCGTTTCGGTGTAGTCCGCCCGGCCGCCGCGTGCAGATGTCGCGCTCACGTTGATGTCATCGATGGCGAACGACCACAGCCAGTCGTTTCCGTTGCTGTTGTAGTAGAACTCGATGTACACGTTGCTCGGGTCTGCGTAGCTGGATGGGTCGAAGGTGTGCGTGGCGATGAGACCGCCGCTCGGATCGTCCGTGTCGGAGAACCAGAGCTCTTCCTCGAAGTTGCTGGCGTCCGTGCCGCCGGAGTAGACGTTGACCGCCGCGTCATCGTAGCCTGCGTAGTTCTGGTAGTTTCGTGCGTAGGTGAGCGTGATGCTCGACTGTCCGCTCAGGTCGATGGCCGGCGTGAATAGTCCAACGTCGAACGTCTGCGAGGAATGGGTGTCGCTGTCAGCGACCGCGAAGCCCGTTCCGGTTCCGGGTGGCTCGTAGTAGGTGTCTCCGCCGTAGGTCATGTGTTCCCAGGTGCCGTCGCCGCTGTACTGTATGATGCTCCAGTCTGCCGGGATACCGCTCTCGAAGCCTTCTTCGAGGTATGCTCCCTGGAGGCCGCCGGGGATGTCAAGGGTGACGTCGAACGTGTTGGTGGTGTTGCCGTTGTTGACCACGGTGGCGCCGAGGTCGAGTGCCTGGCCGCTCGGATAGGTGGTGCCATCTTCTCCGCCGTTCGGTAGGTTGACGCTGTTGGTGCCGACGTCGATGTTGGACGGCATGACCTGTACGTCGATGCACTGCTGGTCGTTGTCAGGCCAGACGTCGCCGGTCTGGTTGGCGGTCACACAGACGGTGTAGTTGCCAACCTCTGCCTGCCAGGGTGGCGTGAAGCAGACCTGTGTGCTCTCGCCGGGTGCCAGCGTGACGGTTTCCTCGGCCCAGTAGGTGAGGTTGCCGTCTCCGCCGCCTCCGCCCCCGCCGCCGGTATCTGCGGTCAGGGTGATGTCGTCAATCGATGCCTGTGCGCCGTCGGAGCCCTCGTACTGGAAGCCTACCTGGACGTTGGATTCGCCGGCGTAGGCCGACAGGTCCAGCGATGTCTGGTACCATTCCCAGCTGGTGAAGGATCCTTCGTCGTGTTCGTCCCAGATCTCTGTCCAGGAGCTGCCGCCGTCGGTTGAAACGGCCACGTTGAGGTCGTAGTTGTCGTTGGGGTCAACACTCCAGTAGTAGCTCATCAGCCACCAGAAGTTGAGGGTTGCCTCGTCGTAGCCAGACAGGTCGATGCTGGGTGATATCAGCCACTCGTCCTGGTTATAGTCGTATAAGACCGAGGCGTAATAGCTACCGCCGTGCGGGTTATAATCGTCTATCTCCCAGGTATACCCGGTGTTTGTACTGTCAAGTGTCCAGCCGGCTGGCGGTATGGAGCCGCCTTCGAAGCCCTCGGTGAGGAGGGTATCGGCACGGTTCATCGCACCGGTAAACTCGACATCGTCGATGTACAGGCCAGCATAGTTCACAACGGTGGAGGCATGCACGCCGAAGGTGACTTCGACATCGGACATGCCGTCGTATGCGGACAGGTCAACGGTTGCCTGTTGCCAGGCAGTACCGGGATAGGTGTCCACATACCATACCTCTGTGCCGTCAACTTCCACGTAGCCGTAGTCCCAGGAACCGAAGAGGTCGCTCCAGTACCAGAAGGTCATCGTCGTGCCGGTGAAACCGGAGAAGTCAAAGGTCTTGCTGAGATACGTTTCACCGCCGGAGTTCGTGTAATCATCGTAGAGTACGGTACCCCAGAGTCCATCTCCCGAATGCGCCGAGGTTGGCGGGTCGTGGTCACCAACATAGTTGCTCACGTCGTAGCTGTCGGTCCACTCCCAGTCGCCGACCGGGTCCCACGTCGCCGTAGGCGTCCAGCCGCCGTCGTCCGAGTCAAAGTCGAACGAGTACGCACCGCCTCCGCCGCCTCCGGCGCCGCCGACGATGCTGGCGTTAAGAGTGAACGCTTCGTTGCTGTTTCCGTAGTTGGTGATGGTCGTACAGACGGTGTATTCTCCCGCCATGATCTCGCCTTCCGAGGGGCTGTCGATGGAATCGACGCCTATATCGGGTCCGGTCGGATACACGACCTCGACCGGCGACGTGATGATGTCGTTGCCGGTGTTCATGTCGTCGGCCAGCTGGGTTTCCACCTCGATGGTGTAGTCACCCACAGCTGATGGGGTCCACGCGTCGAACTCGACGTATGCGGATGCACCCACGGCCAGGCCGGGCACGGTCTCCGTATCGGTGTAGACGGAGGACATGGTGTCGTCGTAGACGGTCACCTGCACGTCAAATGCCCGGCTGTCCATCATCTCAACCATGTACTGGTCCATCTCAGACTGTTTATCGTCCGGCTGCGAGAAGGACGCAAAAGCACGTTCTGTATGCTTCGCCTGCGAGCCGCTGAAAAACGGCATCGCGGGAACGGTTCCATTGTTGTACACGGTGGCGTTAATCGTAACGGGGCTGTTGACGGTGACGTCACCTGTTGGCGCGTTGATGGATGTTGGCATAACGTCGCTCAGACCGACGATTTCGACGGTCTGCTGCATCTGGTTGTCAGTGGGATCCTCGTCTCCGGCGAGATCTGCCGTCACTTCCAGGTTGTACATGCCGGGCGTGGCGCCTGGCCATGACGTCGTCACGTCGGTGCAGGCACCGGGTGCCAGGTTGGTGACGGTGACCTCGGTAGACCAGACAAGGGCCGGGTCAAGGACGGGTCCAAAGATAATGGCTCTGTCATACGTGGTCTCCGGCGGGCTTGCCCCCTCCTGATAGGAGAAGCCGTCGCCGGTCTTGGCGCTTGCCCAGAGGAAGTAGTCACCTTCGGGGTCGTCGTGTCCCTGGATGGCAATCCATCCGTCGCTGAGCGTCAGCGATGCGGGAAGCTCGTATTCGAACTTGTACATGCTGAATCCGCTGTACGTCTGGCCGGTATCGGTGATGGTGAGGTCGGCGGGAGCGATATCGTAGGTGGCAACCGAGCTTGACGGCGGTGCGTTGCCTGGTTCGGGAGCGTCGTCGTAGAAGTCCATGTAGAAGTTCATGTTGCCGGGCGTGCCGGGATTCCAGCCGCCGCTGTACAGAAGAACCAGACCGTACCAGGTGACGTTTTCGATGTCCGTGCTCTGGCCCTCGAAGTTCTCGTACACCTTAAATCCTTCGCTGGCGATGCTGGTCGCAAATGACCAGGAGTCATCCGGGTCGTGGGGCTGCTGTTCAACGGACTGCGGCTGATAAAGGGAGAAGTTCACGGGGAACGTCTCGGCGTTCTGCCCGTTGTTGCAGACCGTCGCGTTGAGCGGCACAATGCCCTCAGGCTCCTCGGCGCCGGGCTCGTTGATAGCGGTAACCGCTACGTCGTGCTGGGCCTTCGGAGCCACCTTGACGTCGTCAACCTGCCACCAGTAGTTCCATCCAGGGGAATAGTAGTGGAAGCGGATGACACAGCTGGCGTTGCCCGCATAGGGAGCCAGGTCAATGGTGACCTCTTCGCCGGGTCCATACGCATCGTGGTCTTCCTCATAACGAACCAGGTTGGTCCACGTGCTGCCGCCGTCGGTGCTGATGTCAACCTCCGCATATTCACTGGAGGATAACCAGTTGTACGAGTGTACAAACGACAGTTCCGCCTGGGCGCGGTCTGCGAGGCTGAACGTCGGAGTGTGCAGCTCGGTGTCCATGGTGGTGCCGGAGCCACATGCATCGCTGTCAGCGGCTGCGCAGTAGCCGTCGCCGCCGGCATAGTTGTCACGTGGCCAGAAGTCGTTGCGGTGCCATTCGCAGTCGCCGCCGTTGTTCACGACCGTCCAGTCCGTCGGCGGGAACGTGCCCTCAAACTGTTCGAACAGTATCGGGCCCACCGGTTCTTCCATGGTGGTGAAGCTCCAGGTTGCCGAGGCTGTTTCCAGGGCGCTGTCGTTGGCCACCGCGTACCAGCTGTACGTGGTGTTGTACGCCAGACCGCTCCAGCTGACCGATGCCGTACCACCGGAGGAAACACCTGTATCGGTGCCGATGAGCGAGTCGTCGGACGCGTTATAGAATGATACGTCCATGACGTCGCCATCCGGGTCTGAGACGTCAACGGTCAACGTCGGGTCAACGGCGATGTTGGTTGCACTGTCAGCCGGCGATGGGTTCGTCGGTGCATCCGGTGCAGCGTTGGCCGTGATCTCGAACGTGTGGCCTGTGGACGTGTTCCAGTTGCCCTCCAAGTCAACGGCCACGATATCATAAGTATATGTGCCAGTGGTATAACTCTGTGTATAGTAGTAGTCGCCGCGTGTCTCCGTCATGGAGAAGTTTCCGACGCCGTCAACGTCCACGTAGACATCTGCAACGCCCACGTTGTCGGTGACGGTACAGGTGACGTTGACATCGTTCGGCGGTATGTCGCTCT
Source organism: uncultured Thermoplasmatales archaeon (assembly GCA_964594625.1). GTDB lineage: Archaea > Thermoplasmatota > E2 > UBA202 > DSCA01 > CAZESS01. Next base: position 6,284 of record CAZQNC010000051.1, read on the forward strand.
GCGTCGGCGGAGTCGCCGTCACGCCGAATATCTCGGGAAGCGTGGTATCCGGGTTGACAGTCACATCTATCTCCTGATAGTCGTTGGTCGTGTCGACGTCGGCAGTCACCGTGCTGGTAACATTGACGACATAGGAGCCGCCGGTTGCCAGCCAGGGGTCAAACAGCACGTCGGTGCAGTTGGCCGGGTCGAGGTCAGTGACCGTCTCGGTGTCCCAGAAGACCAGGTCGTAGGACGCAGGGGTAGTCAAGGATACAGAGTATATGTTCCAGTACCACGCCCATGAGCCGCCGTCGTCATATTTGAAACGAATCTGAACATCGCTTTCACCGTCTGCATAGGTTGATATGTCTATCGAATCATCCTGCGGATTGCTTGTATCTGAATTATATGATGCAACCTGGTTCCAGGTGGAACCGCCGTCGTTGCTGACATAGACGTATCCTCCGTCAGAGCCAATGTTGTTAAAGTAATGGCTCAACTCCAGAGTAACACCAGTATATGCCGAGCAGTCAATGGACGGCGTGGTAAGATTTTCCACCATAGTGACGCCGGAGCCTGCAGCATCGCTGTCGCACACGGCTGCCTCTTCAACACTATCCCATTCCCATGTATCCGTGGAGCTGCCACCGTCTTCTATCGTCCACGTTCCGGGAATACCGGTTGCGAAGTTCTCAGAGAAGAATGCTCCGCCCCCGCTGAGCTCGTAGATGCTCAGGTTGACGTCGAAGGTATCTGTGGCGGTGCCGACGTTGCACACGGTCGCGTTGACCACTGTGCTGCCAGCGTCAATGGTGCTTCCATCGGTCGGGTCGTTGATAGCTGAGGTCTCCGCGTTGTGTATGGGCAGGATTTCCGGTCCTTTCACGTCGTCAATCAGGCATTCGTCGTAATCATATTCCTGGCCGTATACGTGGAAGCCGATGTATATGTCGGTACCCGCGGTGATGTAGTCTGTCAGATTGATAACTGCTTCCTGCCAGACGTCGCTCTCGTTGAACGTCAGGTCCCATATCTGGGTGTCGAACGCCGCCATGTTGGTCTGGTCTGTATCGGTGGAGATGTTCACTTCGAGTGAAATGTTGTAATCATAGGAATCATCGGTCTTGTACCAGAACTTGAGGACGTCGTCTGCTACCACGGTAACCCGGGGCGTGATGAGCCATTCGCCCACTTCGCCTTCCGCCGAGTAGCTGCCGTCGTGTCCCTCGTATCCTCGGGACCAGTTACCAGCCCAGTATTCCGGTGGCACGGTATCTTCGAAGCTTTCTCCGATGCCGCCCGTCCGGTAAATCGAGAGCTGGTATGACGTCGCGTTGTTGCTGTTATTTTCGTCGCCTTCGAGACCCGTCCAGACTTCGATGAGATGGTTGCAGATGGTGGTAGCATCCCAGGTGAAGGTAACGTTTTCATGCTGGAGCTTACCGATCAGACCGGTGGTGGTGGAGTCTTCGTAGACCACGGTGCTCGTCTGCTGGTTGGTGACCCGCAGGTGCACCGGGACGTTTTCCTGGGTGTATTCGCCGTAGTTTTTCACCGTGACGTTGATGGGAATGCTCGTTCCCTCCTCGTAGAGGAAACCAGTTGGCTCGTTCAAGGCCTCGATGCCCATGTCCTCGTCCGGATAATCGGGGCTTGAACCAATGCCCGGTCCATCGACGTCGTCAATGTTCCATTCAGATGCCCAGTCACCACGATATCTGAACGCGATGTAGACATCTTCACCTGCATACGGAGTTAAATCTATGCTTCGCTCCGTCCAACTAGATGCACTGGTGCTGTATTCGGCTAATTCGGCATAATCTCCGCTGCTGGGGTCCTGACCAGCGTCAGATATCCATACACCATGATACTCATAATAATACATCATGGTATTTTTTTCGTAGAACGTCAGTTCATCGCCCGATGCAACGCTCAGCTGTGGAGTGACCAGCCAATCATCACATTCTTCTCCAGATGGAGCATTGTCATCGTTATGCCAAGCAGAACTACTGCCCGTATAAGCGTCAGTATCCGATTGCCATCCAGGACTAGCCGTCCAGTTTGTTTCGTAGGTCGTCCATCCTGCCGGCGGGAAAGAACCTTCAAAGCTCTGTGGGAGTTCTCCCCATCCGGGTGGCTTCATTATGACGTTGGTCACTGTCGGGTTCTGTATGGTGTTATCCGCCTGGCCGAACCAGCCGCTGTAGCCGTCGCTGGCGTTTCCCGTCACGTTGACGAGAATGGGGTCGTCTGCCGCCCAGTTACTGGTGGTCGGTACACCGCCAGCCGGCGGGTTGCCGACCAAGGCTTCCCAGTATCCGGTGTAGTCGGTCGTCGTTGTGAACGTGATAGTATCGCCCGCTCCCAGCGACGCGTTCAGGTTTGTGACCTCAACTGTCGCGTTGGGAGCAATCGTCGTCGGATCCATGTAGTATGCGTATCCCTGCAGGGCGAAAAAGTCACGCCCCGCCTGTGGTTCATCAGCAGCAACATTTGTCGATAGAGCTACTGCAAGACCTCCTGTTAAAAAACAGAAAGTCACGAGTAAACTCAACAATTGCTTGCTTATTCCTTTTGTTTGCTTCATGTTTTGCCTCCGAACGTATATGGGAAATACCCTATATAAAATCTTTGCTCATGTGGCCCTTCAAGGCCCAATATAAACCGGGTGCGTCATGCATCACTCGACGAACACCGGCGTACACGCCATCATACTTCTTATATGCCCCAAATCCATTGGCTGGGGGATGTGACGTAGACGAACACGCCGTCACCCTGCTCAATGGC
>CAZQNC010000052.1:0-8701 GCA_964594625.1 uncultured Thermoplasmatales archaeon
TTGACTACAAGACCATCCGGCATCATCTCCGGGTTTTGCAGAAAAACAGCCTGGTCACCACCATGGGCTCCGGGTATGGCACCATGTATTTTCCCTCCGAGCTGCTCGAGGACAACGTGGAGACGTTCGAGAAGATTTGGGCCCAAATTGGGAAAAACATCAAAAGCAATGAATGACATCACGAGGTATAAGAATGGCGGAAAAAGACATCACGAAAGGGTTTGCCCTGGTCGCCCTGCTCATCGTCATCGGCATCGTGCTCGGTATGGTTCTCTCAACGGTCTCGCTGTCACTTGCCAAGGAACGGGCGGAGCGACGGGGCTGGCGGCCGCCGCAAGACGAGGGTTTGCCGACTGAGTTCGTCCTCCGGTATTACACGGCCAGCATTATCATCACGGTGAACGTCATGCTGCTCGTCGGACTGCTGGGGGTCTACCTGCAAACATATGCTGTCACCAGGTCGAGCTTCATGCTGGGGCTCATGTTTTTCATCGGCGTCCTGCTCATCCAGTCGATCCTGTCGCTGCCATTGCTGCATACGGTGTTCGGCTACACCTTTTTCGGCCTCGGGCCGTTCGGCATCCTGCCCGGGTTCTTCGAGACCATAGCCCTGGTCATCCTCATCGTCCTGAGCATGGAATAAAGCCCCAAATCGGGGCTAATTTGGGCCTGATTTGGGTCTCTTTCGGGTAAATCAATATATTATGCCGGGGTGGTATGACGCCGGGTGAAACCAATATGGAACGAAAATATATCGCGCTGGCCCTCGTCGCCCTCGTGGGATGTGCGGGGCTGGCATCGGCAGGGGTCATCGGCGTCGAGGTCGCCGACGGATACGGCATACTCGGCTCCGGGAGCGGAACAGATGACGCTGAAAACCGTGCAGAATCCGACGACGGGTTTGATGGACCGGGACGGTGGCTCCATGAGCGGATACGCGACCGGGTGCAGGACCGGGTGCGAGACGGGATGATGCAGCGGCACCGTCATCAGATGCAGTACGCCGAGCGGATGGCGGAAAACTATCTGAATCTCACGCGGCTGGAGGGCGTCCTGACCTACGACAACGAGACGATGACATATTCCGTCGATGGGACGGTGCTCTACCTGGGCGACGAGCAATTTCTGGCTTCGCTGGCCCGGAGCGACTACGACCGGGATGGCAGCTACGAGCCGGTGCAGGACGAGCTGCAGGGACTGGTCGGCATCGAGGTCGTGGCCAACGGGCTGCTCGACAACGACACCCTGTACGTGAGCCATGTCAACGGCATCTGGCTTCGCGCGCCCAGGGAGACAAACATCGTCGCCCTTGAAGGCGTCCTGGAAAACGTCAACGGCAGTTTTTTCGTCGACGGAACCCGGCTGCTCGTCAACGGACGGCGCATGTCACGGAGCGACATCGACGGCGACGGCATGCTGGAACGGCTGCGCGAGGAACTGAACGGACTGGTCGGCACAAACGTCGCGGTGGATGACACAACCGTTGAACACGGGCTGCTCGTCGCCCATGTCAACGGCATCCGGGTCCGGTAGCCCTCTTTTTCCCTTTTTTCTTTTTTGGCGTATGCCGATGGTACAAAGCATAAATAAAACCGGCTGTTTGCGGTGCATGAACAAAGCCATTGTGCTGGCTGCGGGAATCATTGTCATCGGGGCCTGCGGCGCCGGCTGCCTTGAAGGCGAGGGGGCGACGGTGACGATGACGCTGGGCGAGTTTTCCGACGACTACGTTCGCTCCACGGACAACGACAGCCGGGTGATGACCGACATGCTGGCGTCGCTCGACCCGGGGGACGTGCTGCTGCTCAGGGACACCATAACCAACATGACCTATATGACCGGTGCCGGCTACACGCAGGTCGAGTTTGCCTCGCTGCCGGGCACGGGCTTCCCCGTCAAAGGAGACATCACGCAGTCGCTGGCGTCGGGGGACACCGTCGAGGCGAAGCTCCACATCGTTTCCATCACCTACTCGGAGCAGCTCAGCGACGGCACCTGGACGTTCAAGCAGGAATACTTCCGGGAGGGATGGAACAGCGAAAACAATTCATTCGTCCCCATACCCCGCGACATCATCCGCCGGGTGAGCGAAGGGAAAGCGGTCACCATGACCATGGGCGAGCTGATAGCCGACTACGACTACAGCTACGACAACGCCACCAAGGAGATCACCAACCTGCTCGTCTCGCTGAACGAGGGCGACATCGTCGTCATCAACGACACGCTGTACAGCCTCGAATACAACGCGTCCGGTGGCTACACCGCCATCGACTTCGAAACCATGAAGGGCTACACGTTCAACATAAAGGGCGACATAACCGGCGGCTACACGAAAGGCGACGGGGTGACGCTGACATTGCACATCATCCGGGTATCCACGACCCAGATGCTGGACGGCAAACGGTGGACCATCGAGGAGGAAACCTTCGAGGAAGGCTGGGACGACGGCGACTACGTCCCCGTTCCGCAATCGTCGCTCAGCCACGCATAACCACAGCTCGTCACGTTATCCGTCTATGCATGCAGAGAGCAGCAGGCCCAGCAATACGACGGCCAGGACGAAGCCGACGGAGACCAGGACGCGGAGCCAGATGAGATTGCCGCCCAGCGTCCGGGTGAGCGCCGAGAGAGGGTTCTGCTCCTTTTCGTGGACCATGTTGCTGCTCCTATTCCCCGACAGCGGCCACGTACATGGGGTCGTAGTCCCCTGACAGGCCGATGGCCTCCAAGACGGCAGCGTCGTCCTCCACGGCGAAGACGTTCGAGGGGAGCTCCATGGCGGTTGCCTCCAGCAGCACGTTGTACATGGCGGCGCCGGCTTCCATATGCCAGATGTAGCGGATGAAGCTGCCGGACAGGTCGTCGTACCATTCCGGCCGGGTGCGGTCCACGTTCAGCACGGTGATGACGGAAAGCGGCGCCGTTTCCGCTGCCTCGCCGGAGGCGGCGGCGATGTCGCCGCGATGGTCACCGCGGGCCATCCTCCGCATGCCGGTTACGACGGGTAGGCCAAAGAAGTCCACGGGTGCATACCCGAGATACCGGTTTATCTCGGCGAGCAGGTTGGGATGATACCGGTAGACGCCGTCCGATGTGGCGACGTATATCTCAAAGGGATAGTAGCCGTGGGCGCTGGGCACGGTGCGATGCCGGACAATCGAGTTTTTTTCCTGCTGGCTTCGGTCGAGGTAGCGGGACATGCCGTAGGACGACCAGACGAGCTGGCTCTGCTGCTGCTCGGAGAGCGTCCCGGACAGTGAGGGTTCCTCGTCACGCTGGGTGAGCGCCGTGGTGAGCGACATCTGTCCGATGGATGGCCGGGGCTGGCGTGACAGCCACCAGGGCCGGTCGCTGAAATCGTAGGCGTGGACGGGATGGCCGACGGGCATGATGATCATGCCGTCCTCGGTGTCGGGGACGCCGAGCTCGGTGTTGATGGGCGTGGGATATTCACCGGTGACCACGGTGCCGAGGGCGAGGGCGCCGGCCGTCAGGGCGATGTTCTGGAAGACGGCGCCGACCTGGGCTGAGGCGATGTGCTCATCCGCCCGGGTCGTGTTCCAGACCAGGCAGAGCACCACGGGGGCTTCGTACTGCCAGCCCACGCTGCTGCGGTAGTCGCCCTGCTTGTACATGTCCAGTGCATGGGCCGCTGCATCGTACTTGTAGGCTGCATCCTCGAGCAATACGTAGAGTTCAAACGCGTGGGGTTCGCCGAAGCCGGGAAACGTCCGGCTGTCGTCGCTGCGGCGGCCGCAGGCATGCCAGAGCAGCGTCGAGAGATGCTCCTCGGACACCGGTTCGTCGGTGAACTCCCGGACGGACATCCGCCGGCAGATGGATTCCTCCAGCGGCATGTCGATGTCCTGGGGCGGCGGCAGCCCGTTTCCCGCCATCGTATACAGGGTCGATTGGGCAGTTTCCGCTCGTTCCCGGGATAGGTCCATGGTTTCGACGGCCGGGACCAGCGTCATGCCGAGAAAGAGCAATACGACTCCAGCCGCCATCATGCGGTGGATACCACATCGTGTCATATGATTACCTCCCACGTTTAATCCAGTCACTCCTTTTAAATGTATCCCGCCTGGATTGCCACTATCCGGCATATATCTCCCCGGTATCCTCACTCTGCCCAAACGGGCAGGGCACGCCGGCGGTATCACTCAAAATCTGGCGACGGTCTGCCCCGCCCGTACGCGGTCACCTTCTGACACGATGGACGTGGCACCGTCGGGCAGCGTCACCGTGGCCTTGGAACCAAAGCGGACGATGCCGATGCGCTGCCCCTTTTCGACGACCTCGCCCTCCCTGATGTAGGGCACGATGCGCCGCGCGACGATGCCGGCTATCTGCACGACCGATATGTCGCCGTGCTCCGTCTCCAGCGTGATGTGCAGGCGCTCGTTGTCGCCATCCTCATGGAACGCCGGGGCGTGCCGGCCGGGAACGTGCTCCATCATGGTGACGGTGCCCCGCAGCGGCGCCCGGTTGACGTGGACGTTCCACAGGTTCATGAAAATCGAGATGCGTCGGCCGGCTTCAATGACCACGCCGTCAGCCGGGGACACGACGTCGTCGTCCACCGGCCGGGCGGGATCGCGGAAAAACAGGAGGAAAAACAGCTGCAGCAGCACCAACAGCAGCGCCAGGGGAACAAACACCTGGTTGAGCGGCGAGAGAACGACGAAAAGCACGGTAAAGGGCGCCGGCGCCATGGCGATGTGCAGGCAGCCCCGGGCGATCATCGTCGCCCCGTCAGGCGGTGCAGCGCTTGCTCCACCGGGCCCCGCCGCTTCGGCAGGTCGAACAGGTCCATGATGTTGTCGTAGAGCTCGGGCAGCAGCTCGAAGGCGATGTAGGCCAGGGCTATCAGGGCGACCAGCGACCCGGCTTTGCCCACCACGTTGTGCATCATGTAGAAGCTGGCGCCGAGCACCTCGACGCCCAGGATGACGCCGACGTTCCGGACGATGTTCAATCCGTAGATGACGGGCACCGTGGCAGCGAAGGCCTTCAGCCGGCGCTCCCCGTCAGCGTTGCGCAGCGCGACGATGACGCCCACGAATATCATGATGGACTGCAGGCCGGTGCAGGCCAGGATGATGTCCACCGACGGCCAGCCGTTGAAAAAGACGGGAACCGACGCGGACTCGCCGTACTGGACGCTGCCGGCCACGACGTCGTAGCCGAGCTGCCGGGTCACCCAGACCGTCTGGTCAGCCACGATTTTTATCAGGATGCCGGAGAGCTCCTGCAGCCGGTCGATGAGAAAATAAAAAAAGCCGGATACGAAGGTGGCACCGGCGATGAACGACAGCGCCGGTACGTCCTCGCAGCGGCGGTGGGACAGGTATGCATGGTAGCCGAGGTAGAACAGGAAAAACACGCCGGCGATGCACAGCGACGCGTTGACAATGTCCCCGGCCTCCTTGACGTAGAGATACCCGGGCTGGGTCGCCCAGTAACCGCCGAAGACCAGCCAGCCGATGGCGGTGACCAGATGCCGCATCCGGTGCCGCAAAAAGAAGCCGGCGCCGAGAAAGAGCAGCCCGGCGAACAACGGCACCGCGACGGCGGCCTCGAAGGTCTCCGGTGCCGTGTACCAGACCGTTTCGAACAGCAGATGGCCGAATAGCAGCGCGGCGCCGGCGCCGCCAAACAATGCTACCGCATACCAGGTATCCTTGTGCACAGGCCGATAATATCCCCTGGTTTATGTGCTTTTCTCTCCTATTTCAGGTAGATGTGCCCTATGTCCCGCTTCCACAGCCAGAGGTCCTCGGTCTCCGCGTTTTCCTTTACCATCCGGGCGTAGTCTACCTTGGCGTCAAGCTCGTCGGCATAGTAGACGGCGTATGCCTCGGGGAACTGCGGTTCCTTTGGGGAGCCGTATTCCCGCCGGCCGTGATGGCTCAGGATGACATGCTGGATTTTCAGGGCCTCCCGCTCCGATATGTCTACTCCGGCGAGGCGGTCGCGGACCATCTGGGCTCCGATGGGGATGTGGCCGAGCAGCATGCCCTCCTCGGAGATGTCGATGGATGTTTCCACCGCAAACTCCGTGATCTTGCCGATGTCGTGCAGGATGGCGCCGGTGAGCATGAGGTCGCGGTCCAGGGAGGGAAACAGCTCGTGGACCCGCTCACAGAGCTTGGCAACGTGCACCGTGTGCACCAGCAGCCCGCCGATGTAGTTCTGGTGGCGGTGCATGGCGGCCGGCGCCGCGGCGAAGGCTTCCACAAAATCGTCGTCCTGGAAAAACGCGTCGAGCAGGTCCCCGTACGGCCCGCTCACGCTGTCTACCAGCGCCATGAGCTCCGCCATGAGCTCGTCGGTGTCCTGGTCGCCGACCTCCACGTAATCCACCGGGTCGTATTCCCCTGGCTGGCAGGTCCGGAGGCCCCCTTTCTCTATGGTTATCTCCCGCTTCTGCCGGTAGGTGACAACCCTGCCCCGGATGAACACCACGTCGCCTTTTTCCACGCCTCTGAACAATTGGCGGGTGTAGCCGGCGTCGTCGCCCCAGTACTTGGCGGATATCTCTCCGGTCTTGTCGGACAGCCGGAGCTCAAACCAGGCGCCGTCCTTGCCCGCATCCCGGTACTCCTTGGGCGGCTTGGTGAACTTGACGGCGAACATGCTGTTCACCATGTCGCCCTCATCAAGGTCAGATACGAACTGGGTTTTCATGGCCTAGCAGTCTCCCTTTTCGACAAACGGCGGTTTCACCGCTCTGGCGGGGACACGTCGTTCGTTGACCACGATGTCGTATGCACCGGCATCCTGGTAGCCCGGCGATATGTAGGCCATCGCGATACCCGTCCTGATGCAGGGTGAAAACGTGCCCGACGTGACGGTTCCGGCTGCCTCTCCGCCATATTCCACGGGATGACCATTCCGGGGGATCCCCCGCCCTGTGCACCGGAGAAACATGAGCCTGTCATGCTCACCGTCCTTCTGCCGTTCCAGCGCCTCCCGGCCGACGAAGTCGTGGTCCCAGTGTACCGCCCAGCCCATGCCAGCCTCGACCGGGGTGCGGCCGCCGGCGAACTCGTTGCCCGCCAGTGCAAATCCTTTCTCGAGGCGCAGGGTGTCCCGGGCGCCCAGGCCCACGGGCCTGATGTCAGACTGTTCGCCGGCCTCAATGATGTCCCTGAACAATGCCGCCCCGGCCTCGCCGGGCGTGATGTAGAGCTCGAAGCCCCGTTCGCCGGTGTACCCGGTGCGGGAGAGAATGCATCGCTCCCCCCGGTCCACCTCGGTGCAGGCGAACAGCTTGAGGTCGTCCAGCGGCGCGTCGACAACCCGGCTGAGGACTTCTGGCGACGACGGGCCCTGCACCGCCAGGATGACATCCCGGCTGCTCCTGTTTTCCAGCTCGACGTCCATGTCTTCCGCATGCTGCGCAAACCATGCCTCGACGTCGTCGTGGCGGCCCGCGTTGGGCACGAACAGGTATTCCTCGCTGTCGGTATGCAGGAACACCTCGTCGTCGATGATGGTGCCATCGTCCCGCAGGAGGGCCGTGTAGAAGCCCCTGCCCACGGGCACTTTTTCCGGGTTGCAGGTGGTCAGCCGGCCGACCAGCGCGGGGGCGTCGGATCCCCGGACGTAGAGGTTGCCCATGTGCGACACGTCGAACAGGCCGACATGCCGCCGAACCGTCAGATGCTCATCTTTAATCGAAGTGTACTGCAGGGGCATGGTGTGTCCCTCGAACTCGGTAAACGTGGCCCCCAGTTCCTCGTGCAGTTCATGCAACGGCGATCTCATGGATTCGTATCGCCGGCCGGCCATAAAATGTTATTGGTGGCCTACTTGATGATGTCCACGCCGTAGTCCTTCTCGCCGTTTTTCAGCCGCCGCGCCGTGTCCGGGGAGGCACAGTTCCGGCACAGCCCGTAGAGCACCAGAAAACACGAAGGGCAGACCGCCTTGCCGCACCGCACGCATCGATACTTCGCCGGGCGCGCCTTGCAGATGGCGCAGCGGCCCGAGACGTCCGCGGCGTAGCGCTCCTTCGCTTCCTCCTCGTCCGGTATCTCGTCGCCGTGTTCCTCCATCCACCGGCGGAGCTCCTCGTTCATATCCTCTTTTTCTTCCGTCATCATATCACCAGGGAACCTTTTTCAGTCCGACTGAATGGCCGAGCACGTTGGCGACATAGTGGACCAGCGGGGTGAACACCAGCAGAAACGCGATGTGCCACCCGGTGAAATGCCCGAGGAACCAGTTGTCGCCGCCGCCCCGTTCAAATGTCACGCTGACAATGTAGGAAAGCAGCAGGGCGCCGAACAAAAAATCCAGCTGGTCGGCCACCGGCCAGCTTTCCCCGCTTTTCTTGCCCAGACGTCGCTTCACAAAGCTTGCCATCATGTCGCCGCCGAGCGCGCCCAATGGCAACGCAATGACGATGGCACCGGCGGCAGCACCGTCCCCATATGTACCGGGAACGGCAACGCTCATAATGACGGCGACGAGTATGCCGATGACGACGCCGGACAGCAGCCCCCGCCAGGTTTTCCCGTCACCAAGCAGCCGGGCGCCACGCCAGGTGCAGCCGCCGTCAACGGGCCGGCCGCCGCCCAGCACGACCGCCGAGGAGTTGGCCAGATAGGCGGGCAGTATCAGCCAGAGCGCTTCGCCTATGACCATCCAGTCCATATCCATGTATAGCGCCCCGATACATAGATTTATCCCA
>CAZQNC010000053.1:0-8555 GCA_964594625.1 uncultured Thermoplasmatales archaeon
GCGCCTCCGCCATCGATGGTTTTTCGACCATGTCATGGACGCGGTACAGGCGCTCGTCTATCTGTTCGGCGTCGACGATACCGTAGCGGTGGACCGCCTCCCGGGGTACCTGTCCGACGGCGATGACCGGCGCCTTGCATGAATTGAAGCGGTCGACGAGCTGACCGGTGCAGGGCCGCTTGGAGAATATGATGTCGTCGCCGAGGAGCACGGCGAAGTCGTCGCCGTCCACGTGTTTGCGGGCGCAGTTGATGGCGTCGCCGAGCCCCCGGGGCTGTTTCTGCCGGATGTAGTGGATGTCGGCCATGTCGGCGATGCGGCGGATGGTGGCCAATCGCTCGTGGTCGTTCCGCTGCCGCAGCGTGTGTTCCAGCTCGTAGGACATGTCGAAGTAGTCGGCGATGGAATGCTTGCCCCGGCCGGTGATGATGAGGATGTCGTCGATGCCGGCATCGAGGGTTTCCTCGACCACGTACTGGATGGCTGGCTTGTCGACGACGGGGAGCATCTCCTTGGGGGTGCTCTTGGTCGCCGGCAGAAACCTCGTTCCGAGGCCCGCAGCGGGAATCACGGCCTTCATGGGCCTGAAAGCATCCCGGGGCTTTTATTATTTGTGTTTTTCGCGTCCGCACTGCATGACAAAGAAGGCGGAGCCGTACCACGCGCTGTAACGCCGGTACATGTCTATCTCCTGTTGCTCCTGCTCGAGCGCTGCCAGTTCAAGCGTGGCGGGCCCGGTGCCGCAGCCGATGCCGAGGATACGAGGCGCCTTGATGTCCGGGAGCATGCGGAACGCCCGGCGGGTGTAGCGGGCGCGGCCGGGGCTCTCCCTGGGAAGCTGGCTGTGCAGCTCGAAAAAGACGGGGGTCCATTGCGTCTGATAGCGGTATCGCTGTTAATAGTGTGTGCTACCGTCCGCTCAGAAGAACCCGTGGCCTGATATGAGCGAGCGGAACAGAACCAGAATGGGAATGATCTCCAGGCGGCCAATCCACATGTTGATGATGAGCATGGCCTTCGCCGCGGGGTTCATACCGATGTCCGTCACGCCCGTGGAAAGGCCCACGTTTCCCTGCGCCGAGCAGACCTCGAAGATGACGTTTTCGAGGCTTGCCACGCCGCCGTTCAGGGTTACAAGCAGCGTCATGATGCCCACGAAAAGCAGGATGAGCCACATGAAGGACAGCACGGCGGCCTGGCTGAGTTCCTCGTTGGCCTGGTCGGCGGACAGCGTCTTGCTGCCCAGCTTGTGGCCAAAGGTGCTCTTCGGCGGCAGAAATATTTTTTTGATTTTCCAGCCGACGCCCTTGGTGAGCAGGACGCCCCTGAACAGCTTGATGCCCCCGGCGGTCGACCCGGCGGCGCCGCCGATGATCATGGCCAGGGACAGCAGCATCTTGGATTCAGGCCCCCAGAGGCTCAGGTCGGCGGTGTTGAACCCCGTGCAGCTCAGCGCCGAGGCGAACTGGAAGGCGGCATACTTGAACGACTGCGCAAAAGAGGGATACAGGTCCAGGTTCAGCAGCGCAAGGATGACCATGCCGGTGAACACGAGCACGAGCAATGCCATCGTCTGCACGTCGGTAAAAAAATCTTTTATCCTGCCCCGCAGGAAGTCGTAATGGGCGGCGAAGGAGATGGCACCGGCGACCATGATGGGGATAAGCGCGATGTGCACCGCGGTGCCGTACGAGGTGATGCTGTCGTCCATGACGGAGAACCCGCCAGTGGTCAGCCCGGTCATGGCGTGGTTGAGCGCCTCCCAGATGGGCATCCCGGCGATGAACAGCACCGCGATGGCGATGAGCGTGTACAGCAGCAGAATCCACCAGATGCTCTTCACCGTCGAGATGATGCTGGGATGGATTTTTTCCTCCCGTGCCTCGGAGCGGTAGAGCGTGAACGAGCCGGTGCCCCGGCGGGCCAGGATGATGAGGGTGAGCACGATGACGCCGACGCCGCCTATCCACTGGATGAAGGTGCGCCAGAACTGGAGCGTATATGGCAGCTTTGACTCGTAGGCAACCATGGTGAGGCCAGTCCCGGTCCACCCGGCCATGGACTCGAAAAACGCGGACAGGGGGTCCATGTATGCGAGGGTATCAAGATTGTACGGTATCTGCCAGAAGGGAATGCTGCCGATAAGCGAGATGATGAGCCAGGACAGTGCCGCGATGACCATCGCATGTTTAATTTTGGGTTCGCCATCTCCCCGCCCGGACAGCCAGAGGGGGCCGCCCACGGCGAAGAAGGCCATGGCGGTCACGATGATCCAGACCGCGTACGAGTACTCGCTGTATATCAGGGGCGGGATGACGGCGACGAGCGTGGCAAATCCAACCGTCATCAGAACCGCTCCCGTATCCCGGAAAATGAGTTTGAGGTCTTTCATGGCGCTCAGCTATGTTATGTGGAGAACAGTTCCATGGCCTTGTCGATTTTGTCCTCTCGGGCGAGGACGGTCACGGAATCGCCGATTTTGAGCCGGGTTTCCTCGATGGGGATGATGATGTCCGAGTTTCGTTCGATGGCGATGATGGAGACGCGGCGGGGCAGCTTGACCTCTTTCAGGGTTTTACCGGCTATCTTTGCTCCTTCTGGCAGCACGATTTTGAAAATTTCGGCGTGGCCACCCAGGCTCATGAAGTCCCGTATCATGGGGCGCTTGACCGCCCGGTAGAGGTATTCCGCCATCAGTGCGTTGGGGTTGCCCACCACGTTGGCGCCTTTTTCCCGGAACATGGTCTTGCTTTCCTCGTTGTTGACCACTGAGACGAGTGAGGGAACCCCTCGTTTCTGGGCGATGGATATGACCATGAGGTTGGTGGCGTCGTCGGCGGTGGTGACGACGGCATCTGCCCGCTCTATCTCTGCGTCCTCGAGGGTTTCCTGCTCGGTTGCGTCGGCGTTGACGACGACGGCGTCGTATTTCTTGGAGAACTCGCTGCATTTGTCCTTGTCTCTCTCGATGACGACGACGTCGTCTTTGTGGTCGAGGGCGAACTCGGTGAGCTTCTGTCCGATACCACCTGCCCCTACTATCAATACGTACATGTTCTCCCTGGCGTAGGAGACCATAAATTGCTCGGTATTATTAAATCTTTCTCCGATGGTCCGGGATGCCCTCAGAGGGGTGGCAGCTCCTCTGTCGGGATGCCCGCGACGTATGCCGCGCTGCGCCGGACGATCCACCAGTTGTAGTCGTCGGGGAGCTGCTCGCCGTTCTGCCAGGCGTAGACGTAGCGGGGGACGCCGTAGATGGTGGTGCCGTAGTATTCCTGGATGCTGCCGTTGCGCATGGGCGGTATCTCGGGGTGGTGGCCGAAGATAACCATGGTGCCGTCGCCGTATGATGCCTCGACGCCGGCCCATTGCCCCTGTATGTCCGTAACGACCGTTTCCTTGACGGTGCCCCACCAGGTGTAGTAGTGCAGCGGCGCTGCTTCCATGGGCTCCTCTAGGTAGGTGGCGATGGGGGTCACGTCTGCCTCGCCCGTGGGATACATGCCGGGGCCGCCCCCGTAGACGATGTGCCGGCTGTCGCTGCCGTATTCCTGGAAGACGGGATGGCTGCGGTCGACGCCGGTGAGCAACGGGATGTGGTCCTCGCCGGTGTCCTTCCAGAGGTACTGCCATTCCCCGGTCTGGTCGTCGTTGAGGTAGACGTCGACGATGTCGAGCGAGGCGGCGTTGATAAAGAGGTCGAAGGCCCTGCCCGGATGCTCGATGCCCCGGGATACGATGTTGGCGCCACCGCAGATACCCAGGTAGCCGCCGCCGTCTTCGATGAACTGCCGCACCGCTGTACGCCATGCCGGCAGGAGGGAGTGGAAGTACTGGCGCCCGCTCGCCCCTATGACGAGGACGTCGTAGTCCCCGAGCGAGCCATCGAGGACGTCGCGCATGCCGACGAGGTCGACCTGCAGCCGGTATGCCTGCGTTGCCTGCCAGGTGTGGTTCAACGCCTGGCTGAGCTGCCGCACCGAGGGGGAGATGGAGTCGTAGAGCGCGACCTGGATGGTCTGGGTTGCCGGTGCAGTATCGGCGTCGGGGGGTTCCTGGCCGGGCTGTATCTCGAGCGAGGTGGCGACGGGTATGAGTAAAAGGATGGCGGCGAGCGCCACCTGTAACGCGTTCATCACAGGTCTTAACAATTGTTGTATAAAAACGTTGTGCTACGGCGTAATCCGCTTCAGCCGGATGTACTCGATACCGTCGCCGACCCGGGCGAACACCATTTCCTTGCGCACCGAGTTGGCGAGCCGCACGGCTCGGCTGACCTCCGTCCAGGTGGACGTGAAATCCTCCGGCAGCATGTGAACCAGATAGGGTGCATGTCCCTCCCCGATGGGCCTTCGATATACGCGAAAATGCGAGCCGAACTTGAAACCCGTCTTGGGAATCAGGCCCTTGCCCCGCAGGCTTTTATAGGCCAGCAGACGGCGCTCGATGTCGGGCTGTATCTCCCGTGCATGCTCCATGAACGTTTCGCGTGACAGCTCCTCGCCGTTCCGGTGTACCGTGGCACCCTTGTCTGCCAGATAGGCGGTTTCCATCAGCGACAGCTGCACCGCGTGGTCGCCAAACGTCCGGCCGACGTACTGCTCCTGCAGCTCCCCGGCCAGGGCGGCATCCCAGACCATGCTCCGGTCGCCCAGCAGCGTAATAACGCCCCGGTAGCTTTCCTGCTCCTGCATCGTGCCCTGCATCCGGAAAAACTTGATGTAATAATAGGTGAGGTCACCCTCCTCGTCCACGATGCCCACCATGAGCCGGCGGCGCTGCAACGCGTGCAGCAGCATCGCAATGCTCTTGATGGAAAACGGGGAGCGCTCCGAGAGCGCCTTGACCAGGAAGTCGGGTTCGTGGGAATGCGGCGCCCCGCCCCGGGGGTACAGGTTCATGGCCTGCTCGCTGGTGTCGGCCACGTAGCCGCGCTGCCGCAGGTCCCGGTAGACCAGGTAGCGTATCTCGAAGGCCGGGTCCCGCCGGATGCCGTGGAGCATGAGCTCCTGCAGCGACATGGGCTGCCCGTCCCGCAGCACCTCCATCCGCTCTGACTCGACCAAAAAAGCTGCCTCGATGAGGTCGAGGTGCATCGTGGTGCCCTCCATGCGGCCGAAGTAGCCCTTGTTGTAGTGCCGGGTGGCCTCGGACTGCTCGTCGACGACGACCTTGGTTCCCTCGAGACGGCCCGGCATGGTTACAGCGTCCCGATGTAGTCCAGCATTGACTCGAACAATGCTCGTCCGTCAGCTCCGTTGGTATCATCTTGCTGCCATGGATAAAACGAGCGCTCCGGATGGGGCATCATCCCCAGAACGTTCCCCGAAGGGTTGCACAGGCCGGCGATGTTGCCGACGGAGCCGTTGGGGTTCCACGGGTAACCGGTCTCGTTGCCGCCACGGTCAACGTAGCGAAACACGATGCATCCCTCGTCCTCGAGACGCTGCACGATGCGCTCCTCCCGCTGCCGGGAAAACATGAGCTTGCCCTCCATGTGCGCCGACGGAATCAGCCGGATGTCGCCCTCCGGGATACGGGCGGTCAGCAGGCAGGCATGGTCGTGGCGGAGCAACGTCGGCCGGCACTCGAAGCGGTTGGAGTCGTTCACCGCCAGGCAGGCCTCAGGGGTCTCGCTGACGCCATCCAGGCCGGGGAGCAGCCCCAGCTCGGTCAGCACCTGGAAGCCGTTGCAGACACCGACAACGGGATAACCTGCGTCGACGAACGCGCGGAGCTCGTCCATGAGCAGTGCCTTGATACGCGCGGCGAAGATGGCCCCGGCGCGGACGTAGTCCCCGGCGGAGAAACCCCCCGGGATGAAGATACCCTGGTAGTCAAACAGCGATGCCGGATTGCGGCGCAGCATGTTGAGATGCACATATTCGGGCCGGGCGCCGAGCTCGACGAACGACTGATATGATTCCTCCTCACAGTTGGTTCCCTCGATGCGAAGTACGGCGATGCGGATGTCCGACGGATGCACGGGTGGTAATAAGGACGGGCATATAAGAAACTAGTCCTCTCCCCATCCGGCTACGGCCCGGCAGCAGCAGGAACGTCCATGAGCACCCGTACCAGGCTGACCACGTTGGCCGCCTTCTTCATGAACATGGTGTAGGTGGCATCAGCGGTGCACACCCGCATTTTTTTGAAAAAAATGCCGGTGGTCTCCACGGATTCGATGTCGTCCAGCCGGACGTCGATCTCACGGGCTCTGGTCATCGGACGGAACGACAGCCGCCGGGTGGTGACATAGAGGGTGCCGACGGCTCTGCCCCTGCCAGCCCGGATGTTCGCTTGTCGCCGCAGGACGATGCCTTCATCGTCGTCGGTGGATAGCACATGACACTATCCCCGGGTGCTTTAAATGTTTAGCGCAGGGCTACAGGAACAGCGGCAGGAACACCAGCGACACGATGGACATCAGCTTGATGAGAATGTTCAGCGACGGCCCCGAGGTATCCTTGCAGGGGTCGCCCACGGTGTCGCCGACCACGGCCGCCTTGTGCGCCTCGCTTCCCTTGCCGCCAAAGTTGCCCGCCTCGATATACTTCTTGGCGTTGTCCCAGGCGCCGCCGGCGTTGGCCAGAAAGATAGCCAGCAGGAAGCCCGTGGCGGTGGCACCGGCCAGCAGACCGACCAGGGCGCCGACATCCCAGAGGCCCATGGCGATGGGGGCCGCGATGGCGACGACGACGGGGAGTATCATCTCGACGAGAGCCCCCCGCGTCGCAATCTTGACGCAGCGCTGGTAATCGGGCTCGCCCCTGCCCTCCAGGATGCCGAGCTCCCTGAACTGCCGGCGGACCTCGTCCACCATCTTCTGGGCCGCCCGGCCCACGGCGCCCATGGTCAGCGCCGAAAACAGGAAAGGCAGCATGGCGCCGACGAACAGGCCGGCCATGACCTCGGGCTGATTGAGCGCTATCCGGTCGGTTATCTGCGCGATGGTCCATCCCTTTGCATCCATGACCGACTGCACGAACGTGAACACCAATGCGAGGGCCGTGATAGCCGCAGAGCCGATGGCGAAGCCCTTGCCCATGGCCGCCGTGGTATTCCCGACGGCGTCGAGCGCCTCCGCCTTCTCCCGGATGTCGGAGCCCATGTCGGCCATCTCGGCGATGCCGGCGGCGTTGTCCGCAACGGGGCCATAGCAGTCGTTGGCCAGCGACATGCCCAGCGTTGAAAGCATGCCGACCGCTGCCAGCGCCACGCCGTAAAAGCCGACGAACTCGAAGGCAAGGACCATGGCCACCGCCGTCGCGATAATGGGGATGAACACGCTGAACATGCCCACGGACATACCCTGGATGATATCCGTAGCCGGGCCGGTCTGCGCCGCCCGGGCGATGGTCTGCGTCGGCCGCCGCTCGTCAGAGGTAAAATACTCCGTCGCCAGGCCGATGACGATGCCGTCAACCAGACCCACCAGGATGGCGTAGAACGGCTCCATGGCATCCAGCAGATACCAGGTGGCGATGAACGCCGCGGCGGCGAAGATGATAGCCGAGCCGAACAGTCCGTTACGGAGCGCCGCATACGCGTTTTTGCCCCGCACGAGGACCATGGCCGCTATGGACGAGAACACGCCGATGGCCACGATGATGAGCGGATAGATGTCCACGTTGTCGCCAAACGAGGCGAAGTTATCGACGCCGATGCTGGCGCCGGCCAATCCCAGCAGCGCCAGCGATATCGCGGCGATGATGGAATCCACGTATGATTCGAACAGGTCGGCACCCATACCCGCGACGTCCCCCACGTTGTCCCCCACGTTGTCCGCAATGGCGGCGGGGTTGCGCGGGTCGTCCTCCGGGATGCCCTCCTCGACCTTGCCGACGATGTCAGCGCCGACGTCGGCCGACTTGGTGTAGATGCCGCCACCCACGCGGGCGAACAATGCGATGCTGCTGGCGCCGAAGCCAAAGCTGAACAGGATGCTGCGAAGTGCCTCATCGGCCACGTCCAGCCAGGTCCCAAACGTCCAGTAAAACAGGGAGACGCCGATGATGCCCAGGCCGACGACGGAGAGACCCATCACCGCACCCGACGAAAACGCGATGCGGAGTCCATCCATGAAATGGCCCTTGACCGCCTCGGCCGTCCGGGCATTGGCGCGCGTGGCGATACGCATGCCGATGTTGCCGGCCAGCGCCGAAAAAATCGCGCCGACCAGGAACGACAGCGCGGTCTCCCACGGCAGGTCGCCCGTGAGCTGCGAGATAGCCAGCAGGATGCCCATGACCACGATGACGAACACGGTGATGGTCCGGTATTCCTCGTTGAGAAACGTCATCGCACCCCGGTAGATGCTGTCCGACAGCTCGCGCATCCGGTCGGTCCCGACGGGCTTCGACAGAATGTAATAGACGAGATATGCGGCTGTCGCGATGGCGGCAACGCCTGCAATCGGTGGTATAAGGTCTATCCCAATCATGAGGGGGGAAATGAGGAACGATATTTAAATATTGGGCAGATAAAATGACGGCCGATAAAAGGGAGCGCTGTCCGGGAGATTCGTGCGGTTACCGGCCGTTCACCGTCCT
>CAZQNC010000054.1:0-8544 GCA_964594625.1 uncultured Thermoplasmatales archaeon
GGCTCAACCTGGTCCTGTTTTTTGTCACCGTGGTCACCACCATGCTGTCGGGCTCGCTGCTCTTCCTGGAGGAATGGAGCATCTCCGGGATGCTCGTCCCCGAAAACCTGGGGAAAGGACTGCTGTTTTTCTCGTTCCCCCTGATGGCCATCCTGGGCATCCACGAGTACGGCCATTACTGGGTGTCACAGAAGCACAACGTGGCCGCCTCGCTGCCGTTCTTCATTCCCATTCCGCCCAACCCGTTTCTGCCCCTGGGGACGCTGGGCGCCGTGATATCCATGCGGGAGCCCATCCCCAACCGGAAGGCACTTATCGAGATCGGCATCGCCGGGCCCATCGCGGGCTTCCTCATGGCAATACCTGTATGTATAGCAGGATTATTACTGATGCAAGAATACCCAGTTTTTGTAGACTCTGGCGGACTTCATCTTAATCCGCCGCTTTTATTTATCGGTCTGGAGCAATTATTTACATTTCCCACTCCTCCCGCCGGTAAAGAACTATTTGCTCACCCAACGGTATTCGCCGGCTGGGTCGGATTGCTCGTCACGGCCATCAACCTATTGCCGGCCGGCCAGCTCGACGGCGGCCACATCGCCCGGGGAGCCCTGCGGGATAAGCACAAGTATGCCAGCTTCGGGGCCATCGGCCTGCTCATCGCCACCTCGTTCATGGGCGGCGGCTGGCTTTTCTTCGCTCTCTTTATCGTGTTCATCATCGGCGTCGGCCACCCGCCGGCCCTGAACGAATACGTGCCATTGTCACCCCGACTCAAGGGGCTGGCCGTCCTGGCGCTCGTCATTTTCGCGCTGAGCTTCGTACCCGTCCCCATCTCCGGCTGAGCGGGAGAAAAGCAAAGCTATATATAGCAGGGATGTGCAATAGTATAGGTATGACCGTTGTTACGCTGGAGGACCTGGCTACCGCCATCGCCAACAGGGTCAAAATCGACGTGGAGGCAGCGATGGGCGACGCCAACTTCGTCATGGACCTGTTTGGCTACGAGGACCGCATCATCGACAACGTGCTGGAGCCCGAGGATCGCCAGCTCTTCTACATCCTGGAGGAGGAGGGCATGCTGACCACGGAGCGCGAGGAAACCACCATCTATGACGGCCGGACATGGCGTACCCATTACTGGTTTCTCAACAAGGACACCATCCTGGGCTACAAGGAGGGACTCGAGACCGGCGAGACCGGCGAGCAGGACCAGGACATCGAGGAGGTCTACGATGACATCCCCGACGAGATGTGGTACATAGAATAAGGCTGGCTGTCACCTGGCTACGTGAGTGTCACGGACTGACAAAAAATGGGGCAGCAGGGCTATATCTCTTCGCCTTTGAGGATACGGTCCACGATGTCGCGGAAACCCTCGAATCCGACGGGGCGAGCGATGACGCCCTTGGCGCCTGCCTCCCTGAGCTCCTTGGACCATTCGGTACCAAAGTAGGCGGTGAAGCCATAAATGTTCGCGTCGCTGTCGAGTTCCATGATGCGGCGCGTGGTTTTGACGCCGTCGATGCCGGGGAGCTTGAGGTCCATGACGACCAGGTCGGGCCGTGTGCCCTTGTCCATCAGCTCGCGGTACAGGGTCACGCCCTCCTCGCCGCTCCTGGCCTGGTAGATGTCCACCTTGAGCGGTGACAGGTATTCCTTGATGAGCTCCTGAATGGGCTCCTCGTCCTCGACCACCAATATCGCGCTCACGGTATCACGTCGGGCGTGATAACACTGGAAGATTTATAAATGTATGCGTTTTACCCCGGCAGTGCACGGCTGCCATATGTAGAATGATTTAAATATCCGGTGCAGGATTAAATGGCGCAGCCATGAAGACACTGGTCCTGTGCATAGACCGAGATAACGACCTGGAACGAAAGACGGGTATTGCCTCCCCCGTCGTCGGGCGGGAAAACAACCGGGCGGCTGCGGAGGCACTGGCGCTCGCCGACCCCGAGGAATCGGATGTCAACTGCATGTTTTCAGCTATTTCCACCTACGACGGTCTTGAAAACGATGCCGAGGTGGCGACCATCTGCGGCAGCTCCGACGTCGGCCCGATATCGGACAAGCTCATCGCCGACCGGCTGGACCAGGTGCTCGACGAGGTGGAGCCCGACGGCGTCATCCTGGTGACCGACGGCGACGAGGACGAATACGTGCTCCCGTTGATACAGTCACGGGCGAAAATCGACGCTGTCAAACGCGTGGTCGTCAAGCAGAGCGAAACACTGGAGGGCACCTATTATCTCATCTCCCGGTTCATGGAGGACGAAAAAATGCAGCGGAAGTTCATGCTGCCGCTCGCGCTCGTCCTCGTCATCTGGGGGCTCTCGTCGGTGCTGGGCTCCCCGGCCTGGGGGTTCGCCACGGTGCTGCTCGTGCTGGGCGCCTACCTGCTCATCCGCGTGTTCCATCTCCAGGGGTTTTTCACCCGGCTGGGCAGAGAGATTTATTCGGGGCTGCGCAGCGGACGGATATCGCTGTTCGCCAACCTGCTGGCCGCCTTCATCCTGATAGCCGCCATGCTGTCCGCATACAACATGGTGACAACGATGGAGCCCGCGCCGGAGGGCGTCTTCGAGTCCAGCATCCGGTTTTTGCAT
Organism: uncultured Thermoplasmatales archaeon; assembly: GCA_964594625.1. Classification (GTDB taxonomy): domain Archaea; phylum Thermoplasmatota; class E2; order UBA202; family DSCA01; genus CAZESS01. Next base: position 2,613 of record CAZQNC010000054.1, read on the forward strand.
GAGATTACCTGGTGGTTTGTCGTCGCGGCGCTGATATCCATCGCGGGACGGTTCACCGACACCTATTTCAAGGAAAAACGGGTGCTGTGGGGCTACGTCATTCTGCCGTTTTCGCTGCTGGCCTTTGGCCTCATTTTTTCGGCGTCGACCGACATGCTCATCAAGATCGCCATCCAGTCGGAGCCATTGCGGTCGCTGCTCACGCTGCCGTTTTTGAGCCGCATCATCGAGGGGGTGCTCATCGGGTTCATCGGCACCGTCATCTATCATATCGCCGAGGACATGTACGGCGACAAACAAACGGAGAAGCATTAATAAACAAGGGGGGCATTAGGGCGGTAATGTCTCCGCTGCTGATCGTGCTCATTCTCATACTGGCCTGGATCGGGGTGCTCCTCGCCGTCTACCGATGGGAAAACAAGGCCGTCTCCCTCTGGGGGCCCACCGTGATGTGGAAGACCGAGCGGGGCAAACGGTTCATCAGCAGGGTCGCGCAGCGTGACCGGTTCTGGAACCGCTACGCCGACGTGGGCATCGTGCTCAGCCTGGCGGCCATGGGCGCCATGTTTATCCTCATCCTGTGGAACGTCTACCTTACCTTTCAGATTCCCCCCGAGCAGGCCCCGTCACCGCAGATGCTCCTCGGGCTGCCCGGCATCAACCCCGTCATCCCCATCGGCTACGGCATCACCGCGCTCGTCATCGCCATCGTCGTCCACGAGCTCTCCCACGGCATCCTGGCCATGGCCGGCAGGCTCAAGGTGAAAGCACTGGGCGTCATCTTTTTCATCGTGCCCATCGGCGCCTTCGTGGAACCCGACGAGGAAGAGCTCGAGAACACGTCGGCGCGGAAGCGCTCCCGTGTCTTCGCCGCCGGGCCGACCACCAACATGGTGCTGGCGCTGGTCTGCCTGCTGGTCCTGGCCTTCGTGCTGGCTCCCTCGATATCACCGCACAGCGACGGCGTCATCGTGAGCAACGACTACGACCAGCTTGAGCCGTGGACCGTCATCGCCGCGGCAAACGGCACCGCGGTGGCCAACCGGTCGGCGTTTACCGATGTAACCGACGGGTTCACGCCGGGCGGCAGCTACCCGCTGCAGGTTGCCAGCAACGGGGATCTCAGCATGCAGCAGGTACGCTACGGTCTCTACATCCGGCATGTCGAAGATGACACGCCGGCTGCGTCCGCACTGCGGGAAGGAGACATCATGTGGCGTCTCAGGTACGACGGCACCGACATCCCGGTGGCAACCCAGGAGGCGTTCATCGACCTGATGGAGAACACGAGCGCCGGTGACGTCATGCATGTCACCTTTCAGCGAAACGGGACGGAACGGAACGCGTCGGTCGTGCTCGCGGACAAGGCCGATTTCACCGATGACGGCGACGATGAAGGCGTCGGCTACCTGGGCATGGTCGCCTACGGCGTCGCCGACGTCGTCCGCGGCACCGGCTACTATCCCACCTTGCTGCAGCCCTTCGAGGGATCATTTTTGCCCTATCTGGCGCTGCCGTTCATCGGGCTGTCCCCTTTTCCCGGGCAGCTGGCCAGCATCTACACTCCCTCGGATGGATTCTGGATGGTGTACAACATGCTGTACTGGATTTTCTGGCTGAACTTTGCGCTGGGAACGTTCAACGTGCTGCCGGCGGTTCCGCTCGACGGGGGCTACATCTTCCGGGATGGCCTGGCCAGCGTGATGCGCCGTCTGGGCATGGACAGCCAGGAGCGACGGGAAAAAATCGCCTCTCGTGTAACGACCGCTTTTTCCGTTGTCGTGCTTGCCGCTATCCTGTCGATGATCCTGGTTCCGCAGCTGCGGGGACTGCTGCTGTAACAGCCGTATGTGGCTTATGCCGCTTTGCGCCGGATGAGCACGAACATGACGCAGACCAGTGCAAACAATATGGCTGCGGGCACGGCCCATATCACGGCGCCGATGCCCTGCTCCTCTGGCGGGCTATACGACATGATGGCCTTGTTGTCCTCGTCGTAGTAGTGGTCGTATTCGCCGTCGCCGTCCGCGTCGAAAAGAATGGCTTTGGCACCGTCGATGACGTCGGTGTCCACGCTGCGCAGCTGGCCGTCCTCGACATCCCAGTACACGTATTCCTCGGCGTCCATCTTCCAGAGCAGGTAGCCCATGGCGCCGCTGACTGAGACGTTGACGTTGTCGCCTCGCTCCCGCGGATTGGCGCCCGCCTCCCGTTCGATGATGTCGGGGATGCCGTCGCTGTCGTAGTCGACGGGAATGGAAAATGAAATCGGCTGGTCGGCGGTGTCGTTTTTGTTGTGATTAGCCGATGCGTCGATTGCTTCGACGTAGCAGGTGTATTCCCCGGGGGTCTCGTACGCCCGGGCGTAATGGTAGCTGCCGTCGGCTCCCGTCATGGGATACGTCGACGTGTCACCGGAGGGGCCGGTGACGTAGAGGAGCACCGTCTGCATCAGATGCTCGTCCTGTATCGCCACGGATACGTTGACCGGTTCGCCGATGACCTGCCGCTCGGGGACGGCGGTGACGCCCGCGATTGACGGCGGCGTGGTTTCAACGCCTTCGTGGACGACTCTGAACGGCATGCTGTCGCTGACCGCCTGGTTGCGGCGGCCGGTGCCGTCGCCGCCGGTGTCGTAGGCCTCGATGTGGCAGCTGTAGTATCCGACGGTGCTGTAGCTCGCGTTGTAATAATATATGTTTGTGTCGCCGACGCGGTACATCTGATATCGATGCTCGTCGCCGTTATCTCCGGATATCACCACGACGGCTTCGTCGATGGTGGTCTCGTTGTCCCGGATGTTCGCCGAGATATTGATGGGGTCACCCCTGAACCGGGTGACATTCGAAATTCTGACGTTCGTTATCAGCGGCGGCGTGGTATCATAGGGGCCGCCCACGCGTATGTCCTTGACGGCCTGGTTGTTCCCGGTGCGGGATTCCTCCAGGCAGCTGGCCGCCACCTTGACGGCGTAGGTACCGTTTTCCGCCGGCGTCCACGTGGCGAACACCGTCTCGTTGGTGCGCTTCCTGATAATCTGCTCGACGGTGCCGTTGGGGATGAGGGTGTACCGGCTGGCGTTCTCCTCTTTGACGTATATCTGGAGCGTGGCGGTGGTGTCCTGGTAGCCGGTGTTGTGAATCAGCACGCTGATGTTCACCGTCTCGTTGGCGTCTGGATGCAGCGGCGTGAAGCCGATGTCGTACATGTGCAGCTCGAGGTCGGGGCGGGGTGTCACCTCGATGAACTGGACGTTCCAGTTGTCACCCTTGTTGGTTTCCGGGATGACATCGTCCTTGTTCGCCTCGGCCCGTATCTCCCATCTGCCATCCTCGTCCGGTATGCCGTAGGATGCCCGCCAGGTAAACGATAGCTCCTTGCTGGCGCCGGCAGCGAGCGCGCCCAGGCCTTTCACCAGTTTAACGGGCTCGTCGCCCTGCGAGATGGAAAGCGAAACGTTGACCGGTGGCGATGCTGCCACGTCCTTCCGGCCCGTGTTGGCCACGGTGACGGTCACCGTCGCGGTCTCTCCCTCGTTGATATCCGCCGGAGCCGATATCTCCTCGACGTTGAGGTTGGCCGCCGGCTCGACTTTGAGAGACGTCACGTTGGTCACCCGGTATCCGGCGCTGTCGGTCATGGTAACCGTGAGCGTCCACATACCTGCCTCCGCATCTGCGGCAAAGCTATAAAAGTCGGGGAGCTGCCAGTTCCGCCGGCCGGAGCCCTGCACGGGCACGAACGCATATCCCATATCGTCGATGTAAAGGGTGTTCTCACCGCTCTCGGTATTGGCGGTCAGGCGCATCTCGATGCCGGTGAGCGTGCCCGCCCCGGAACGCCAGCTGTCAAGCGTGCTCTGCGGTATGACGTACTGATGCCATCCGCCGTCCGCCGTGAGCTCGCTCATCTGAATCGAGAGCATCCGGTCGGGGCTGCCCGCCGTCATAAGCGTCACGTCGAGGGTGCTCTGTGCCGTGTAGCCGTCGACCCGGTACCAGAACCACAGAGACGGAATATGCGACACCAGCATGGTCTGCGACACCTCCTGGCGGAAGCCGACCATGTCGTCGGCGCTGACCGGCTGGTCCAGCATCTTGTATTTGCCGTGGTAGTCGTTCAATCGCAGCTCAACACCCTTGGCCCCGCTGTGGGCCACGCCGGCGAACGACGCGCTCGTCGTCTGCTCGTTTGAATAAAACGTCGTGGTGTACGATGCCCCGGATTCGAACCCGGCATCTGGCAGCGGTATGGATTTTTTGACGATGGTGTTCCGCGGTGCCGGATACTGGAGCGTGGCCATGACCTCCCGCGGGCCGGCCACGGCGCTGACGTTGATACTGGTGACGGTGTTCCTGCCGGCGACGCCGGCCACGTAGGTGGGCGGCTGGTCCACGGGCATGCCGTCTATCATGCCGTTGGCTATCCGGCCCCACCAGCCGTGCGCCCGCTCGGAGAGCACGGACACGTTGGGGTTGGGCGTGACCTCCAGCCAGCAGGCATCGATATAGGCGGCCACGTCCGCGAGCTGTACGTCCAGCTCCAGCGCGGTCACGTAGACCCGGAAGGAAAGCGTGGCGGTGCCCTTGCCCTCGACATAGGAGGTGACATCGGCGTCGATGGACTGCCATCCGCCGGTGACGCCGCCGGTTTCCACCACCTGGCCGTCCAGGGTGACCTCCCAGGCGACGCCGTCGAGCACGGTGTCATTGAAATATACGTCGGCGTGCAGCGTGTAGCCGGAGGCGTCGCCGCCGTCGGGCACGGTGAAATGCTGGTAGACCTTGCCGTACCATCCCTCCTGCCAGATGATGCCCCGCCGGTACACACGGTAGCATGTATCCGCGGGGTCGGTGGGGCTGGCGGCGGTGGACAGCCGCCAGGTCGAGATGTCGTCGAAGCCCGGTATGGGCACGCCGACGGTCGGCTCGCTGGTGTTCTTCCAGCCGGTGCTGCCGCCCTCGAACTCGGGGTTTTTGATGCCGGCGGCGATGTCGCCATATGCACCGGCGATGTCGCCGTCGCCGGCGGTGTCCCAGTAAACGTAATAATGGCGAACCTCGTGCGGAGAGGATGCCCCCGCCAGCGTCCACATAACGGTCACGTTGGCGTTGTCCTCCGCATCGTAGTCGTCGCTGAACACGAGCTCATGCCCCACCCGCTGCTCCGGGTGCCATGTCTCGTTTTCCCGGACGTAGGAAACCACGCGCACCGAGTCAGGGTCAAAGGCCCCGGTGGGAAACGTGCCCCCCGTCTGGTTCTGCTTGATGACGTCCATGAGCCCGGTGAAGTCAAAGGTCCGCTGCACCATCTTTTCCTCGTACACGAAGCCATCCCGATGGCCCTCCCGCGTCACGGTGACCGGCACCCGGTAATGCCAGTCCGAATGCCACCATTCCGCATCCCCCGAGGCGGGCGGAAACGGCGGATACGTGGGCTCCCGCACGTCGACCACCCGGCTGCCCATGTTGTTGTCCTCGTTCGTCTCCTGGAACTGGTCGTCGTAGTCCACGAGCACGAACAACGTATGGTTGCCGGTTTCGCCGGCAAACCAGCGTAACGTGATGTTGTACTGCTCGCCGGCAACAGCGGTAACCGTCGCCGTGGCAACCGGGTTGTCACGCGTGTTGACGTACAGCGCGACACCCACGTTGTCCATGTCGGTTTCGCCCCTGTTGGCAACCGTCACGTTGACCTGCACCTCGTCATGCTGGAAGACATCGGCGGGAAACACGGAAATGGCGCCGCCGACCAGCGCGATATCTGTTCCCTGGGCCGCCTGCACGTCAAGCGTTGACAGCGGGCTGCCAACCAGGGACGCGATGACGATAAAAGCGATGAATGATTTTTTCAAATGACGAAAGACTGAAGCGTGAGTCACTTTTATACCCCTGTGCCCTTAAATAAAAATTTGATTAAATAATTTGTGGTC
>CAZQNC010000055.1:0-8481 GCA_964594625.1 uncultured Thermoplasmatales archaeon
AGTTGAAACAGGAAAAATGTGAGAGAAAATTCTCTAATGTGACAAAGTCAAACTAAATTGTCATAGCACTAGGAATAAAAAAATAGAAAAAAGGGAAGGGTTATTGGGGCGTTACACCGCTGGCTTCATCGTCCATGCCGGTGAACGGATAATACAGGACGTTGTTTCCCGTGTCATGCTGCTGCAGCAATAGCGAGCGGTACAGCGCCGCGAAGCTGTGGCCCCGCTCCGTCAGCCGGTATCCCATCTCGGTTTTTGTGACAAGGTTGTTGTCCTGCAGCCGGTTGAGATGAAACGCCAGCTTGGCCGAGTAGTCGATGTCCATGTGCCTGAGGAAAAAAGAGTAGGAGACTGTATCGTGTTGTTCGAGCAGATGCAGGATGTTCCGGCGGATGGTATGGTTGAGCGTGGCGATGACGTCTTCGACGAACAGCGCCATGTCGGTGTCGTCGACGATGCTGTCCATGACCTGCTGTTCCATCGACGTGTCGTAGAGCACGAGCAGCGTGCCGTCGCTGGATTCGGCGCACCGGTGCAGATGGGTCAGGTACCGTTTCACCGCGTCTGCATCGTGGCAGGCAAACAGCCGTCGTATACCGGCGTGCACGATACATCCTGTTTCATGTCGTTCCAGGAAGGCGGCGACTGCCGCGCGCAGCTCTGCCAGCGAGACATCCGACGTGAGCGGCAGCTGTTCGTCTGCCTTGACTGACAGCACCTGTGCAAGCCGGTTCGGCTGCTCGCCGATGAGCATGACGGCCGTGCTGCTGTCGCGGGCGGCCAGCAGCGACTGCACCTGCATCTCCGCGGGGGGAAGCTCCCGGTGCGACATGGCTGTCTCTTTGACCAGGGTGAGCAGCCGCTCGGGCTCGAAGGGTTTTTCGATGAAGTCCACGGCGCCGGCTTTCATTGCTTCGACCGCTGATTCGACGTCGCCGTAGCCGGTGACCACGATTATCGGGGAACGGATGCCGTTCGCCTTCGCCCGTTTGAGCACGTCGAGCCCGTGCATGTCGGGCATCTTGAGGTCGAGCATCACCACGTCGTAGCCGTGTTTCTGCAGCGTCTCCAGGGCGTCCTCCCCGCGGGCCGCGGTGTCAACGTCGATGTCGTGCAGGCCGAGATACCGGGCGGTCTGCCTCCGAAACGTCGCATTGTCGTCGACGACCAGCACCCTCATATGTCGTCCTCCCTGAGCGGCAGCCGTATGGTGACGGTGGTGCCCTCGCCCGGCTGGCTTTCAATGGCGATGGTGCCACCGTGGCGTTCAACGATCCACCGGGCGATGTACAGGCCGAGGCCGGTGCCCTCCCCGGGCGGCCGGGTGGTAAAAAACGGCTGGTCTGCCTGCGCCTGCACCTCGGGGTCCATGCCGACGCCGTTGTCCGCAATGGTCACCGCGACCTCCCCGTCGGAGGCCTCCGATGCGACCGACACGCGATGCCCGCCCCCGCCGGATTCCCGGGCCAGCACCGCGTTTTTGACGACGTTGACAAACGCCCGGTAGAGATGATGCTCGTCCGCCAGCATCCTGCACGGGGCGACGGAGACCTCGACGGATGCATCGCCGGAGGATGTATCCCGGACCGCCGCCACCGCCTCCTCAACCACCGATGCAAGGTCTATCGGCTGGACATCCATCCTGTCCATCCGGGAAAAGCCCAGCACCTGCTTGACGATGGATGACGCGTTGTCCACTGCCCGACGGATGGTGTCCAGTTCCTCGTTTCCGGCCAGCCCGGGCTCCGACGCGAGACAGTCGGCAGCCAGCGCTATACTGGCCAGCGGCGTGTTGAGCTCATGGGAGACCACGGCGGCGATGCGGCCCAGCGCCGCGAGCTGCATCTGCCGGCGATGTTCCTCCTCGGCATGCTTCCGTTCCGTTATGTCCTCGACCATTCCCACGGCCCAGAGCGGCTCGCCGTCCTCGTCACGGACGATTGACACGGTCAGATTGGCCCACACCGCCGTGTCATCTTTGCAGATGTACCGTTTTTCCATCGAATAGGAATCGCATTTTCCCTCCTTTGTCTGCCGGTACAGCTCCAGGTCTTTGCCCACGTCGTCGGGATGCGTGAACTCGGGGAACGGCATCGACGCCAGCTCCTTCTCGCTGTAGCCGAGCATGTCCCGCAGGGCGGGATTGCTCATCACCGGCCGTCCGTCGATGTCGACGAGCGCGACGCCGATGGGCGCATGGGCAAAGATGGACCGGAATTTCGCTTCGCTTTCCCGGAGCTCCCGGTTCATCTCTTTGCGTTTCGTGACATCGGAGATGATGATGACGGCGCCGGCGAACACATCCTTCTCCATGATTGGTGAGCACACGTAGGACAGGTACACCTTCTTTCCGTACACCGATGTATACGAGGTCTCCCCCTGTATTTTCTTTCCCTGCCTGACCATGTCCAGCTGCTGTGCCATGCCGGTCTCCTGAATGGCGGGCGTCTTCCGTATATCCATGCCCATCACCCTCGATTCCTTCCCCGGGGGGACGCCCATCATCTCTTTCATCGCCCTGTTTTCATATATGATGCGCATGTCCGCATCCATCGTGATGATGCCGACCGGTGTATGCTGCAGGATGCCCTGATGGAACTCGTACAGCTCCCGGTATTTCTCCCGGCTTTCCTGGAGCGCCTGCTCGGTTTTCTTCCGCAGCGTGATGTCCCGGGCGATGAGCTGGATATGCCGCCCGCCGCCGGGGATGTCAATCGGGATGAATAGGTTGTGGTAATACCTGCCGCCTTCCTCGTCCTCATCCTCGATGAGGGTGTTGGTTTCCATGGCCTTCCGGGCGCATGCCATACGATGCCGATAAACGGTATCGGGCAGCAGCTCGGAGGCATGCCTGCCGATAATGTCCTCCGGGCTGCATCCGAGGGCGCGGGCCATGGCAGGGTTGGCGGTCACGAAGCGTCCCTCCTCATCGCCCTCCGCAATCAACTCGGGTGAGGCCTCCACCAGCCGCCGGTACCGTTCCTCCGCCTGTGCCCGCTCGGTGACATCCCTGATGTTTCCCTGGACGCCCACCGATGTTCCATCTTTCATGATTGGGGCAGCGTTCACTTCGACCATGGCCAGGGTGCCGTCCTTTCGCTTGATGCTGTAGCGGAGTCCTTCGATGGAGCGACCCCGCTTGAGGTCCACCACCGCCTTCAGCAACTTCGGCAGGTCCCGCTTGCGGATGTAGCGCCCGAAAAACGTGCCCTCGATCTCCTCCGGCTCGTACCCGGCGATGCGGCGCACCGCCGGCGACACATAGGTAAACACGCCGCGCCAGTTATGCGTGAAGATGCCGTCGAAGCTCTGCTCGGTCAGCCGACGGAATTTTTCCTCGCTTTCCTGCAGGTCCTGTTCCATCTGTTTCTGCTCCGTGACATCGCGGATGACACCGACGAACGCCGTCGGACTGCCCTGCTCGTCGTATATCGCGGCGACGCTGGCCTCAGCCAAAAAGGAGGTTTCGTCCTCCCTGAGAAATGTATACTCGAGGTTTTCTATCAGGCCCTCCTCCATCACCCGGTGCATGTTCTCCCGGGCGCGCTGCCGGTCCTCCGGCGCCACGTAGGCAAAGCTGTCACGGCCAATCATGGCCTCCGGCGAGGCACATCTATGCACCGCTGCTGCCCGCTCGTTGGCCGTCAGAATCTGCCCGTCAAGGTCGGTCAGGATAATCGCGTCCGGCGACGCCTCCACCAGCCGCCGATATCGCTCCTCGTTCTCATGCAGCCGCTGCTCCGCCCGCTTCCGGTCGGTGATGTCCACGGAAAAGCCAATGACGCCGACGACGTTACCGGCAGCATCCCGGTACGGAACCTTGGTCGTGCTCACCCATCGGGTGCCCTCCGGCGTGTCCACGGGCTCCTCGATGTTCCGCTTCGGTTCGCCGGACTCCATGACTTCATGGTTGTCCCGCATATATTCTCGGGCTTGCTCCTCGGGGTAGACGTCGAGGATGGATGCGCCAGCCAGTTCGTCAGGCGTCATGTCCATCGTCGCTGCAAGCCGCTCGTTCACCCGGACGAATCTCCCATGGCTGTCTATCCAGAAGATCATCGCCGGCGCGCTGTCGAGCAATATCTGCTGCTCCTTGCTGAGCTGCTGCAGCTCCTGTTCCATCCGCTTGCGCTGGCTGATGTCACGTATCGTCCCGACCAGCGTCTGCTCTCCTTTTCCGTTTGTATATGCCTTTTTCCGGGTTATCACCGTGTGCGTCGTACCCTGTTTGTCCGTGAACTTTTCTTCGTTGATGTTTTCCTGCCCGGTCTCAAAGACCTCCTCGTCTTTCTCCCAGAACACGTCGGCTTCCTCCTCCGGGAAAAAATCATAGTCTGACTTGCCGAGCAGCACGTCCCGGCTGTATCCCATGAACGAGCAGTAGGCATCGTTCAGGAGAATCCAGTTGTGGTCCCGGTCTTTGACGAACAGGGGGTCGGCGACGGTGTTAATGATGTTTTCCAGATACGCCTCCTTTTCCTCCAGCTCCCGCTGCGCCCGCTTCCGCTCCGTGATATCCCGCACCGAGGCGACGGCGCTGTTCACCTCTCCGTCCTCGTTTTTTACCGTGAAAAGAGACAACAGTGCCGGGAACGTGGAGCCGTCCTTCCGCCGCTGTTCGACTTCGCCGGACCAGAAACCGTTGTCCATGAACTCCCGCTGTATCGCCCCGCTGTCAGCAGACGCAGCGTTCAATGAAAACACGGGTTTTCCAGCCAGCTCATCCGGGGTGTACCCGTACAGCCGTTCGACGGCGCTGTTGGCATAGATAACCGTTCCCTCCATGTCGGTGATGACGTACCCCTCGGTGGACTGCTCCACGGCAGCGCTCAGCCGACGGAGTTCTTTTTCCATCTGCTTCCGCTCCGTGATATCCCGCACGATGGCCATGTCCGCCGGCTCGCCCCGGTACTCTATAATGGAGGCGTTGACCTCGACGGGGATGCTCCGGCCTTCCTTGGAACGGATTTCTGTCTCGTACATCTGGGGAACGTCCTCGCCCTGCATCCGTTTTTCGTAGCGTTCCCTGGCGACCGCCTCGAACGGTGGCTCCATGTATTCCAGGAACGGGGTGCCCTGTACCTCCTCCATCGTGTAGCCCGTGAGGTCCAGCAGTGTTTCGTTGCAGTACGCCACATTTCCATCCTGCACGATCATGATGCCGTCGTTTCCCTGCTCGACCAGGGTGGCATATTTTTCCTCGCTTTCCCGCAGCTCCTGCTCCAGCTGCTTGCGCTCCGTGATGTCAAAAAGCATGGATTTAAAGCCGATAACGTTTCCGTCTCGCTGTATCGGCTGGCTGTACACCAGGCAGGGAAACGCGGTGCCGTCTTTCCGTACAAAGCGATATTCATACCCCTCGGTTTCCGCTCCCTGCAGGACATTTTGGATGTTCCGGCCGGCCCGCCCCCGGTCGTCGGGGTGGATGACCTGCATGACGGTGAGCCCCTGCTCGAAGTCCTCCCCGGTGTACTGGAACATGTCCAGGCATGTCTTGTTGAGGAACGTCGCGTTTCCCTCCAGGTCGAACTCGCCGTACGGCTGAGGAAGCAGGTTGACCGTCTCCCGGAACCGTTGTTCCTGCTCCCGGAGCCTGTCTTCCATCTGCTTCCGCTCCGTGATGTCGGTGCCGATGCAGAGTATTTCGTCGACCTCGCCGTCATCGTTGTAGATGACCTTGTTCGTCCAGGTCATCCAGACGACCTCGCCGTTGCGCCGGGTGTTCTCGTTTTCGTTGGTGACATAGTCGTCTGGATGGTTGATGATGTCGTCGACGATGGACTGGAGGTCTCTGCCCGACGTCTCGGTCTCCGGGACGATGGTCCCGATGACGTTTTCGCCCAGTATCTCCTCCTCCGGGTAGCCGAAAAACCGTTCGGCGCGCTCGTTGAAATAGGTGACGGTCCCGTCGGGGTTCATCCGCAGGATGACGCTGTTGGCGTGCTCGAGCAGCCCGCGGTATCTCCGCTCTCTTTCCCGCAGCTGCTGCTGCATCCGCCACCGCTCTGTGACGTCTCTGAACACGCCGAATGCGCCATTGTAGCTGCCATCCGCGTCATATCGCGGGGTGACGGTGGCGACGATAATCCGCTTTTCTCCGTCAGGCCGGATGATTTCGAGCTCGTAAGAGCTCTCTTTCCCGGTTTTTCGTTTCTCTGTCTGCTCCTGTACAATCATCTGCTGTTCAGGCGGGAGAAAATCCAGGATGTTTTGTCCGACCAGGCTGCCCGCTTCCACGCCAAAAATCTCTTCCGCCGCGGGATTGGCAAAAACAAATACCTCATCGCTGTTGACGATACCGACGCCCTCGCCCTGGTTTTCCACCAGCGTCCGGTATTTTTCCTCGCTCGCCCGCAGCTCCCGTTCCATCCGTTTCTGCTCGGTGATATCGCGGGCGAACGCGGCTATCTGTGTCACCGTCCCGCTGTCGTCAGACACGGGATAGAACCGGGTAACAAACCATCGTCCCTGCCGTCTATCCTGAAATTGGACGGGTTGCCCGGTCTGTATCGCTTCGTGCATCTTCTGCCTCCTTTCTTCGAAGACCCGGTCATCAAAGGATGACGAGTCCACGTATTGTTCAAAGGACGTGCCGATGATCTTCTCAGGGTCAGCACTCAGCGACCCGGCCATGGCCTCGTTGAGCGTCAGGATGGTACCGTCCCCGTCGAGCAAGAGGGCCAGGTCATGGGTGGCGTTGAGCAGCAGATGCGACAGCTTCTGCTGCCGCCGCGCCCGTTCCTCCGCCTGCCGCCGCCTGGTGATGTCCTTATCGGTGCCCCGGTATCCCGCAAGCGCGCCGTCGTCGTCCAGGATGGGGACGGCGTTGGTCAGCATGACGACCTCGTTGCCATCCCTGGTGACATGGCGGGTTTCCACGTCGACGAGTGGCTCCCCGGCGGCCGCTTTCTCCCCGAACAACGTGCGCATCCGCTGCGCCTCGTCCTCCGGCATCAGGGAGAAAAGGGACATGCCCACCAGGTCGTCCGGCGTGTAGCCCAGGGTGCCTTCGACCCGGCCGGAGGCAAAGGTATACGTTCCCTCGGTGTCCACCTCCCATATCCAGTCCGTGGAGGTGTGCAGCATGTCGCGGAGCCGCTGCTCGCTGTCCCGCAGCCGTTTTTCGATGCGGCGGCGCTCGGAGACGTCCCGTATGGACGCCAGCACGGCTGTCTGGCCGCCGTAGAATATGGCGGCCATGGAAACCTCGCCGTGCCGTATGTCTCCCTCCCCGGTCCGGAGCTTCGCCTGGAACGTGGATGGCGATGCCTGGCCGTCCAGCCGATGCCGAGCCATGTCCCGTACGTGCTCCCGGTCGTCGGGGTGGATGAGGTCGGACAGGTTCATGCGCTCGATTTCTTCCTGGCTGTACCCGGCGAGCTCGCATAGTCGGTCGCTGGCGAACAGGATGTCTTCGTCCTGCAGGATAGCAACCGCGTCGTGGCTCTGCTCCACGATGGCCCGGTAGCGTTCCTCGCTTTCCTGCAGCCGGTCTTCCAGCGCCACCTGTCCCGTGATGTTCCGGCCGAACGCGATGGCCCCCACGATGTCGCCGTCCCGCCAGCGCGGCGTCGAGGTTACCCGCAGATGAATGGTTGCGCCGTCGCTGTCGATGATGCGGACCCGGTAGCTGCTGTTTTCTCCCTGCAGCGTCCGCTCATATATGTCCCTGACATGGGGCAGGTCGTCGGGATGGATGAACCGGGAAAAATCGGTGCCCACACAGTCAGCGAGGTCATGGCCGCATTCCTGCTGCGCCGCCCGATTTGCAAACGTCAGCCGGCCGTCCCGGTCGAGGGTCCATATCCAGTCGTTGGCGTGCTCCACGATGGTCCGATACCGCCGCTCGCTTTCCTCCAGCTTCTCCTCCACCCGCTTCCGCCGGGTGACATCCCGGCCCAGCGCGATGGAGCCGATGTGGTCGCCGTCGCTGTCGGTGATGTCGCGGGAATACCAGGAGATGACGCGCTCCCGGCCGTCCTTCGTCCTGATGGTTGTCTCGAAGTCCTGGACGGCCTCTCCGCCGATGATGGACGCGGCCCGCTCGACGATTTCCTGCCGGTAGACCGGGTCGGGATACAGCCAGTCCCATATCCTGCCGTGTCCGACGACCTCCTCCCGCGTGTACCCGCTGATGTCCTCGGCCGCCTGGTTCCACAGCACGACATTGCCGTCGCTGTCGAGCACGTCAAGCCAGACGTTGGCCTGGTCGAGGATGCCGCGCAGCAATGCTACCTCGCGCTGGAGAGCATCCGGCACCGCGTCAGGCTCCGGCTCTCCGGCCCGCTCGAGGGTTTCGTTCATAAGGGCCGACAGCATGTCGGCGGGGTACACTCCGGGGGCTGTATTGTTCATGATAGCCACCTCATCGGTATATGCCGCAGCGGGGCTGCACGGAGCCGGGATGTCTCCCGTGCCGATACACATGCCAGCACTGCCGCTGCGATATCCATAGGAATACTACATAATCGCCCGTTTTTA
>CAZQNC010000056.1:0-8394 GCA_964594625.1 uncultured Thermoplasmatales archaeon
AGTCCGCCGAGGACGCCGGCTGCCAGGAAGACGACGGCAGCGGTGCATGCCAGTATTTTATGGTTCATGTGATACATCCCGTGTTAATAATGTTCATGGTTCTTATGCCTTCCGGTGGTGTGTCACGGCATTGCCCCGGCTGGCGGATGGGATGGGTGCGGAAAGCATTAAAAGATATGAGCGACGGGGAGCGTTTTTCTTGGAGTGGGGGAACAAATATTTTTTAATGCGGCTGTATTGCCGTCATGGACCGCTCGCAGCAGTTCCTTCATTTCCATCAGCAGCCGTTAGCCGGCGGCACGCTGTCGAACTGGCTGCGCATGCTCACGCGCAACCGGTTCAGGGTCAGCCCGGTGTACGTGGCCCGGGCAGCCTATGTCAGCCTGCTGAGCACGGTGACGGCATTGCCCCGCCTGGTGGAGCACCGCTACGACGACGAGATATCTGGGCAGAAGGTCGCCCCGGTGTTCATCCTGGGGCATTTCCGGAGCGGGACAACCTTTCTGCATACGCTGATGAGCCATGACCCCTCGCTGGCGTACATGTCGACGTTTCAGACCATGCTGCCGGGCAACTTCATCTGGAAGGCAGGGCTGTTCAAGCAGATACTGGCCGACAGCCTGCCGGAGACCCGGCCGATGGACAACGTGGAGATGGCCGCCGACTATCCCTACGAGGAGGAATACGCCGTCGCCAACATCTGTCCGTATTCGTTTTACCACGGCTGGTATTTTCCCCGGCATATGCGCCATTATTTCGACCGCTACGCCCTGATGCAGGCACCATCACATGAAATAGCGGGCTGGAAGACGACATATGACTATCTGCTGCGGAAGGTGGCCTACGCGACGGGGCAGCCTCGGCTGCTGCTGAAAAACCCCTGCAACACCGCCCGGGTGAAAGAGCTGTTGGACCTGTATCCCGACGCAAAGTTCGTGCACATCTACCGCAACCCGTATCACGTGTTTTTTTCCACCCGGCGGCTCTACGACAACATTCTGCCATTGTACGCGCTCCAGGAATACGACCGGGATGACGTCACAGAAAACATCCTGTACTGCTACCGGGCCATGTACGACCGGTTCTTCGAGCGGCGAAGCCTCATCCCCGACGGCAACCTCGTCGAAATCCGATACGAGGACTTCATTGCCAGGCCACTGGACACCCTGCGGGACATATACACCCGGCTCAATCTGCCTCATTTCGAGGGGGCGGAGCAGCCCTTCGCCGACTACGTCGTCTCCCAGCGCGACTACACCCCCCGACGCTACGACAGCGGCCGGGACATGCAGGAGCGCATCTACCGGCGCTGGCATCCAACCATCGACCGGTGGAAATATGAGCCCTGTGGACGACAGCGGCCGGTTGTCACCCAGACCGCGTAGGCCGGCATTACAGATACGGCAGGTCGGCGATGCTATCTGACCGCAGCATATGGAGGAGGCGTTTCCCCGCATGTTTTACCTCCGGGCTCATGCTGTCGAAGCACCGGGGCTGGATGCCGATGAGCGTGACCTCTGCATCGGTTACCGCTGCGAGGTAGTCGATGAACATGCTGAGGGGCATGGCATGGGTGGAAAAGGTGGCGCTGCCGATGCTGTCGCGGGGGATAACCCGGATGCTTCCGGGCTGGAGGCTCATGTCGGCTGCGTCGACGATGACGATGCGGCGTGGCTGCTGGCGCCTGATTTCGCCGGTGTAGTTTTCGGGGACGGTGAAGCAGTCGACGGCTCGCCATCCGTCAGCGTTGAAACGATGGGCTATCCAGGGGCCGATGCCGTCGTCGCCGTTGCCGTCGTTGCCCACGCCGAGGAGGACGTCCATGGATGTGGTATCCCTCCGAGAGGTATAAATCCTGTGGCAGCCCGGTCTAGGGGATATGGATGCCCATGCGCTGCGCCGGGCTTAGGGTTTCGGATTGTTTGATGTGGCCGCTGGCAAGGGGCATGGAGACCACGAGGGGGTCGGACCAGTCGCTTTCCGCGTCTTCGCCGTCTTTTGCCCTGACGCGGATGCTGTAGTTGCCGTCGCTGCCCCAGGTGTAGTCGGCTGCCGCGACGGCTCCCGGGTCGTAGGGGCCGAGCCAGCCGCTGTCGGTGCTGTCCCCCCAGTCGAAGCGGTAGTATACCGGCCCGGTGTCGTCGGTGGTGGACGAGGTGTAGGTGTACGAGGTACCCGTTCTGCCGGTGGTCGGCCCCGAGGGGCGGCTGGGGGTGTCCGGCGGCGTGTTGGTTGACATCGCGGTGGTGAACGTCCACAGCGATCCGTTGATCTCGTATCCGTACTGGTCGCGGGCGACGATGCGCCAGCGGTATGTCGTGTTGTACTGCAACCATCCTGGCTGGTACGTGGTGTCTGGATGGCCGGCGGCTATCAGCGACGGGTCCGGGCTGGTGCCCAGGTAGACGTCGTAGGTGACGGTGTCGCCGTCGGGGTCGCCGCCCTCCCACTGCAGCGTGGTGTCGACGCTGACGTTTGAGGCACCGTCTGCGGGCGCTGGATTGGACGGCGGATACGGCGGGTCGCTTGACGGCTGGAAGTTTGTCTCCAGAAGCCGGGCGTCCAGCCGGTAGACGTCCCAGTACAGGCTTTCGTTGTACCAGAACCTGATGTCCCGGTATGCGGTTTCCACCACGTTTCCGGCTGAAGGGGCGTACCAGTATTCGTATCCATCGTCGGTGACATGGTACGCCCGGTGGGCGCCCGCGGGAACGGTGATATCTTCCACGCCGGTGCAGGTGAGCACGTGCTCTTCCACGTAGAGCGGGAAATCGTACAGGATGCCGTAGGGAACCGCCAGGTCTATCTCTGCATCGAGATACAGCCAGAACGTGGACAGTGGCACCGTCCATGTTTCATCGACGGCAACGGGGAAATCGTACGGGGAGACGACCGGGGTGACGTTCTGTTTCATCTCCAGGTCGGCATTGAACGAGGTGGTGGTAAACGTGCGCTGGATGTCTCCCTCGATGTGCACATCGGACAGCTGTTCCAGGGCGAGACTGGTCTTGTTCACCGTGGCCGTACCTGACATCTCCGTGTTCTGTATCTGGCCTTCTATGATGCCGGCGAAGCCGACCGACCCGGTGATGGCTCCCGCGACGTCCAGGGAATATGTTTCGCTGTCGACGGCGACAACCTCAAATCGCAGATCCTGCAGCGTGACGTCCGCGATGGTCCCGGATGCCTCGTAGGCGATGTCGATGTCATATGTCCAGTAGGTGCCGGTTTCCCATACGGGGATGTCTGCACCGTCATCGTTCGACGTTGTCTCCAGCGAAAAAGAGAGCAGCTCCGTGCTCCCCGCCGAGACCAGCAGGACGGCGACGCATCCCGCCGTACATATACCAACGAGCTTTGCAATATGCCTCACAGCAACCTCCGTGCCATATGCTGGCACAGTGATATTAATGTTGAGCGGTATTTAACAGTATCCCGTCCACATCAGGTGAGCCTGACGTTCACCGTTCCGGATAAGATGTATATAGATGGTCTCGTTTGACCATGTACCGGAGATTAAAAATGTGTGACTGCACCCCGGCCGTCAGAGAAACCGGCGACGACACGCTGCTCAAGGTACGGGTCACCACTGGCTGCGACAGCGCCCGGTTTCCCGCCGGCTACGACCAGTGGCGGAAATGTGTCGAGGCGAAGGTGACGGCGCCGCCGGAGCGGGGAAAGGCCAACCGGGAGCTGCTCGAGCTGATGGCGGCCTTTTTTGGCCTTCCACCCGGGGAGATATCGCTGGCATACGGGCATACCAGCCGGGACAAGGGCGTTCTCATCCGGCGGGCGAACGGCATCGTGATACAGAGGCTCAACCATGGACTATAGAGAGGGACTGGAAGCAGTGAAGGACATCATCGCGGAGATACGACGCCTCAACGAAAAGGTTCCCATCCTGGTCGAGGGTGAAAAAGACGTGGCTGCGCTCCGCCGTCTCGACGTCACCGGGGAGGTTTTGACGGTGCACGCGGGCAGACCCCTGGTGGACGTCTGCGATAGCATCGCCGCCACGTATGACGAGGTCATCGTGCTGACCGACTGGGACCGAAAAGGCGGCCGGCTGTCCCGGGCCATCGAAAAAAACCTGTCCGGCCGGACCCGGTGCATCACCATGTTCCGGGGGCTGCTGGCCGGGCACACCATGGTGAAGGACATCGAGGGGCTTCCCTCCTACCTGGACAGCATGCAGCGGAAAATCGATGGGGGAAGCAGCAGCGAAGCGTAAGCTATTTGACGGCCGGGACATTGCAGCACCATGCGAGCGTTTTTGATCGTGGGAAGCCAGGCGGCAACGGCGCCGTTCCATCTCAACGGCCTGCCCAACGCCGGGCGGATGGACGTCCTGTGCCGCTGCATCGCGCAGTCGCTGTTCATCTCCCACGGCGTACGAACGGACACCGAGGTCTATCTGCTGCTGCTCGGGCCGCCCGACCCGCCGAAGGCCCTCCGCATCCGGGGCGGCAGGGTTCGCTACATGGGGCCAGATGAGCGGAACATCGGCGGCATCATCAGGAAGGCATTGGACGTCGACGTGGGCGACGGCTGGCGGGAGAGCACCCCGGGCGTACATGTGGCCCGCCGGGACCTGGCGGGATTGCTCGACGAGTTGCCGTACCCTGTCAATTTTCTGCATGAGGACGGCGACGACATCCGTGGCGTGGACGGGCTGGAGGACTGCCTGTACGTGCTGGGTGACCACGGCGGTCTGCCCCCGTCTTGCCGCGCTGTTGTCGAAGCCCATGCCGGGCGGGTTGTCGCTGTTTCACCGATGCCGCTGCAGGCGGACCAGTGTATCATCCTGGTGCACAACGAGCTCGACTGGCGGGAACGATAGCTTCTATGCCCCGGGCAGTATTTCTTCGTTGAGATACCGGCTGACAACATCCGGTATTTCGTTCCGGGTGCAGGTTATCCGTATCATCTTCCGGGGCCGGGTGGTCAGCATTTTTTTTCTCGATGCCGATGCCCATGACCAGCTGGTAGCTGTCGCTGTCCGGCTCATGCATGACTTCGATGACGGCCAGGTCGTCCAGCTTCCGCATCCTCACCCGGTCCATGATCCCGATTTCTTCGACGTCCATATATCGAAAACAGACATTCTTTTATAGCTTCACTGCTGCTCCGCGAGGTCATGCCAGGTCAGCAGGGGGGTGCGGGCGGCCTTGGCTTCGTCGATGCGTTTCACCGGGGTCATCTGCGGCGCCCGCTGCAGCACCTCCGGCTCCTCCCCTGCAATGTGGTTGAGCGCCTCGGCATATGCATCGAGCGAGGCCCGGCTTTCGCTTTCTGTTGGCTCTATCATCAGGGCCTCGGGCACGATGAGCGGAAAATACATGGTCGGCGGATGGAATCCATGGTCGAGCAGTCGCTTGGCGAGGTCGAGCGCCCGGACGCCTTTGTCTTTGACCGGGTCAGCGGAGACCACGAACTCGTGCATCCGCCGCCCGGGGTAGGGCAGCCTGTACCAGCGGCTGTCAAGCCGGCTGAGCAGGTAGTTGGCGTTGAGCACCGCTTGCTCGGCCACATGCTGCAATCCGGCGCCCATGCGGAGCAGGTAGGCGTAGGTTTTGAGCAATACGGGCACGTTTCCGTAGAAATGGGAGACACGGCCGATGGACCGGGGATGGTCGTAGCTCCAGGTGTAGCCGTCGCCGTCCCGGGCCACGCGGGGCACCGGCAGATATGGCTCGAGCTCCGCGGTGACGCCGACTGGGCCGGCCCCGGGTCCGCCGCCGCCGTGCGGCGTCGCAAACGTCTTATGCGGGTTGAGATGGACGATGTCGAAGCCCATGTCGCCTGGCCGGGCTTTCCCCATGACGGCGTTGAGGTTGGCTCCGTCGTAGTAGAGCAGGGCCCCGACCTCCTTGGCCATGGCCGCTATCTCGAGGATGTCGCGCTCGAAGACGCCCAGGGTGTTGGGATTGGTGAGCATGAACGCGGCCGTCTCATCCGATAACGCCTCCTGCAGGGCCTCCAGGTCGACGTGTCCCTCCCTGGATGGTATCTCCACGACGTCGAAGCCGGCCATCTTCGCCGAAGCGGGATTGGTGCCGTGGGCGCTGTCCGGCAGGATGACCTCGCTCCGCTGTTCGCCCCGGTGCTCGTGGTATGCGCGGGCGATGAGCATGCCGGTGAACTCGCCGTGGGCTCCGGCTGCGGGCTGCAGCGAAAACGCGTGCATGCCGGTGATGGCGCAGAGCTGCTCCTTGAGATGATAGAGTATTTCCAGGATGCCCTGCACCGTCGATACATCCTGATGGGGATGCAGCAGGGTCATGCGATGGCGGGCGGCCAATCGCTCGCCCAGCCGGGGGTTGTATTTCATGGTGCAGGAGCCCAGCGGGTAGATGCCGGTGTCGACGCCGTAGTTCATCTGGCTGAGATGGATGTAATGGCGGACGAGGGTGCGCTCGTCCAGCCGCGGAATGTCAAGCCTATCGCGGCGGAGCTCCTCGGGCAACGGCGGCTTCCCGCCTTTCCCGGCGGCATCCGCCTGCGGTAGCTCGTTGAGCAATGGCTCGTCGTACGACGCCATCCTATACATCGTGGCCTCCGATGACGTCGGCGGTCGCCGCTACCATGCCGTCTATCATGTCCCGGGTGTGCATCTCGGTGACCCCGTAGAGCAGCGCGTTGTCCGGGCCCTCTGTGAGCGGCAGACCGCCGTGGATGCCCTGCCGGAGCAGCTGCTCGCTGAGCAGCTTTGCGTCGACGGGCGACACCGCCACGAACTCATTGAAGAAATGCCCGTCATATGGAAGCTCAAAGCCGATGTCGGCGAGCTGCTCAGCTGCGTAGCGGGCCCGGCGCATGTTTTCAGCCGCCAGGCACTGCAATCCCGTGGCGCCGTGCAGCCCTGCGTAGGCGGCGAAGGCGACGGCGGCCAGCGCCTGGTTGGTGCAGATGTTGCTCGTCGCCCGTTCACGGCGGATGTGCTGCTCCCGGGTCTGCATGGTCATGCAGAACGCTCGTTTGCCGTCGCTGTCGCTGGTGGCCCCGATGATGCGGCCGGGCATCTGCCGGACGTGCTTCCTTTTGCAGGCGAACATGCCCAGGCGGACGCCGCCGTAGTTCATCGGGCAGCCGAACCAGCCGTCGCCGATGACGACGTCTGCACCGTACGCGGACGGCGGACGGGTCACCGCCGCCAGCAACGGGTCGACGCCCATGACCAGCAGGGCATCTGTTTGCTCCGCCAGCGCTTTCGCTCCGTCGACCCGGTTTTCTGTCAGACCGTAGTAGTTTGGCTGCTCGAGGTAGATGCCCGCGGCATCGTCCGCCAGATGCATGGCTGCGTCCAGGTCGACCCGGCCGTCGACGACGGGGATCTCCCTGCCCTCGAGGTCGGTGCTCCACAGGTAGTTGCCCAGGACAGATTTTTTTTCCGGGGCCAGGTTTTCCGGGATAAGAAACAGGCTGCCCCTAGTGCTCCTGGCGGCCATGCCGGCTGCCTCGCCCAGCGCCGTGGCCGCGTCGTACATGGAGACGTTGGCCACATCCATGCCGGTGAGCTCGCAGACGACTGACTGGTATTCGAACATCGCCTGCAGGATGCCCTGGGAAACCTCCGGCTGATACGGGGTGTAGGAGGTCAAAAACTCGCTTCTGGCCACGACGTGCTCAACCGCCGGGGGAACATAGTGGGGCTGGATGCCGCCGCCCAGGAACGAGGGAATATCCCGGAAGGAACGGTTGCTGTCAAGCAGCCCGTCTATGCGGCGTTCCACCTCCTGTTCAGGCATGCCCGACGGGAGGTCAAGCCCCTGGATGCGTATCTCCCCAGGGATGTCCGCGAAAAGGTCGTCGACGTCGTCGAGGTCGAGCGCGTCGAGCATGTCGTCCATGTTACTTGAATTCGGTGTAGCCGCACTGGCCGCAGCTCAGGCGGTCCTTGTGCTCGGCGAGAAACACGCCGTCGCCGCACTTTGGACAGGTCTTCCGGGTGCGGACCAGCTGGCCGTCCTCTATCTTGTACAGGTCTTTTTTGCTCATGTTATTCGTTCTCCTCTTCCTGTGCTGCTTCCGCTTCTGCCTTCGATGTGTCTTCCTCGGCTTCCTTTGGCCCGGCAGGTGCCTCCGCTTCGGCGGGCTGCTCGGCTCCGCCAGCCGCGAGATTGTTCCGCTCGAGGATGTGCCGCCGTTCGACGGCCCAGGCCTGCTTCGCCGAGGTATATCCCCGGGCGTAGCCCGTCGCCTGGCTGGCGCCGTACACCGGCTTGATGTACTCGATGACGATGATGTTTCTGCCGATGACGTCACCCAGCTTCTGTTGCACCTGCTTCCTGGTCGGGGTTTTGCCCTCGAAATCCATGGTGAAGGCGACTTCCTCCCGGTCCAGGATCTTGTTTTCCTTTCTTGACGATATCTCGATTTCCATTTTATTCCTCC
>CAZQNC010000057.1:0-8251 GCA_964594625.1 uncultured Thermoplasmatales archaeon
AGACCACGGCATCCTGGATGTGCTGGGGGACGCCCCGGAGGTTGAGGATGGAGCAGGTTCCCTTTTGCACCAGCGACTCCATGGGGGTGGCATCCGCCGAAAAAAGATTCATCTTGTCGAGCTCCTCGAGCTGGGGGATGACGTTCCATTTGGCGCTGCTCTTGACGTCTTTCAGGGCCTCGATGATGTCCGAGAGGAGGTAGACGCGCTTGGTTTCCTGTACCTCCTTGATGGCCTTGTACAGGATGCCTTTCTGGACGCCGGTGAGCTTTTCCGGGAGCACGTCCAGCAGGTCGTTCATGTCCAGGTTGATTTCGTCGAGGTGCAGGGGAATAGCTTCGCCGTGGGGGTCGCCGCCGGGTGCGTACTGCTCGACCTGTTCGCCGTAGCCCTTCGGCTTAACGTCGAAGCGTTTCATCAACTGGAGCTCCTCTTTATCCAGGTTGGGACGGATGAGCGACGCGTACTCGCCGTGGGGGTCGACGATGACCACGGGGACGTCGTGCTCCATGAGCTCCTCGGTGATGACGCCGACGGTGTAGCTTTTGCCGCTGCCGCTCTTGGCCAGCACGGCGATGTGTTTCTGCAGCAGGGCGTTGATGTCCAGGTAGACGGGGATGTCCATGTCCTTGAGGCGGCCGACGTAGGCGCCCTGCTCGGGGAGCCCGAGTACCTCCCGGACGACCGCCTCGGTTGCGGCATAGACGGGGCTGCCCTGCCTGAGCGGCGAGCGGGGCACGCTGAGGCCTCTGCTCCCGCGGTAGCCGACGACGTCGGCGGTCGCAGAAATCTTTTGTTCCTCCTCCTGCGCGTCGCCGGAGAACACGTGCTCGAATGACACGTCTGACACCCGCTTGACCTTGCTTATCTGGGCGAGGACCCGCTGTCCCTCGTGCTCCACGTAGACGTAGTCCAGCCGTTTTACCTGCTGGCCGGATGCAAACGTGAACGACGTCGACGTTGTGTCGCCGTAGATGGTCCCGATCCGCTCCTGCATCATCCGTTAAATGCGACGGCTGCTGTTATAGTTTGCGATGCAGCCCCGGTGAGCAGCGCCGCCAGTTGCTCCGGGGAATGCACCCGGATGAAACGCCCGGGCAGGAAAGCTGCCATCCGGTCTGCCAGCCGCCGGCGGACAACAAAAACGGCGTGCGGCGCCCGGCGCAGTGCAAAGCGAGCCGCGGGCATCAATCCCTCGCGGCGGAGTTCAAGCGGGCCCAGCTCGTCAATGATGGTGAGCTGCCGCGTCGTCGCGCCACGGTAGACGGCCTGCCGGGCATGGATGATGCCCTCCCGCCGCAGCCGGTAGCGGCCCACCGGGGCACCCGCGCCGTCCAGGCGAGCCAGGGGCACCAGTCTGCCGGTGGCCACGTCATGGGCGTCCATACCCGTCTTTTCATCATTCCGGAAAAAGGGCAGCGCGATGACGCCGCCGCAGGCCAGGTCGAGCGATGGCAGCAGCTCATACAGAAACGTGCTCTTTCCGCTGTCCCGGCTCCCCGTATAGAGGACCTTCATAGCAGCAGGATGCCGATCCAGCAGCACACCGAGATAGCCGAGGCAGCCGGATAGTAAACCGCTTGCCGCATCGAGGCAACCCGCTCGGACAGGTTTGCTGGTACGGCGAGCAGCGCGGGCAGCGTGGCACCGGCCAGCAGACCGGCCAGCGTCGCATGGGACAACGCCCGGGGAAGCAATGCCGCAATGTCGGCCATGATGAGCGATCCTCCCGCCACGATGGGGGTGAGCATCTGCGTTGATATGTAGCCGACTCCGTACATTGCATAGCCGGAGATGACGCCCATGCCGACGCGCATTGACATGCTGTCCAGGCGGTCGAGGCGGAGGCGGGGGCTGCGCCAGATGATCTCGAAGATGGCGCCTTCGACGGCGATGGCGATGGCCGAGCAGAGCATGCAGCCGCCGACGGGATGCATGTACTTCAGGGCTCCGGCCAGGGCGCCCATGCCCAGCTGCATGCCGGGCTGCCGGTACATGACCCGGGTGGCGGCCATCAGGCCGAAGCCGACCAGGCCGGTCATGATTGAGCCGGCGGGAAGAGCCGTGCTGTGGAGTGCGTCGCCGAGCGCGCATTCGAGGAGGCCCCAGATGGATCCGAACAGGACGATGCCTGCAACCAGTCGAAGATTTTGTTTCATGGTTATATCACCTTTATTTCTATGAGGTCGGCCACCCAGAACTGTGTGGGCAGCTCTGTGAATATGATGCGTTTGTTGTCCTGGCTGGAAAGCACGCTGTTTTGGACGTGTTTCCATTCCACCTGCTTGGAGTAGCCGTCGGCCCCGGTAAACGTGTAGGCGTGGGCTGCCGGCTCTGTCACGCCTGCGTGTGCTACAACGTCGGCCATGGCGATGCCCGTGTAGCGTTCGTCGTCGTATCCGGTGATGGTCTCCTCGGGGTAGATATCGGCGAGCTCCTCGTATGTGATGTCCATGCCGTTGATGGCAAGGGTGTCAGTTGACTCCTGCTGCTGGAACGATTGCACGTATATGGTGGCGGCGGTGCCGAGGATCAGCAGGCCGGCGGCGACGAGCGGCACGATGCGACGCATCGTGGCCTGCTTCATTTCGTGTCCTCCGTGTCGGGCATGGTTGCGATGAGCCAGCCGGCGACGCCCAGGCACACGAGCACGGCGGTCACGGAGTATATGCCGATGTCCGTCCATGCGCCGTATGTGATGTTCCAGAGCAGGTAGAATATGATGCCGGCGATGGCGGTCAGCAGTGATATGATTGCTTTGGGGTTCCGAATGGTTTCCTGTACCATGTTTTCTTGCATGCTATCTCTCCGGGTGAGGGGGAATGGGAGCACTGGGATTTGAACCCAGATCGGCGGGTCTCTTCTATGGGTCATCGCTCCAGTTAATCGTCACCTTTCGGATGACCCTCTTGTATTCATTCCCATAACTGGAGCCCGCAATGATCCCTGGTTACACCATGCTCCCGAGAGGGCAATAGTGTATTACCTCCTCTTATTTAAAGTTTAAATCAGCCGTCGGGCACGCGTTCATGCAAACAACGTGGCTGGATGGTGGAAACGTAACAACTTTGTACCACAACATTTTTATAGAACCGCCGTCATAGTAAACCTAGATGTTGGGAGAAAGTGATACATCCAAAAAAATAGAAGAAATAACCGAATGCCCTGAATGCGAATCGAAACGCATCGTCCAGGATTACCACCGGGGAGAGCTCGTCTGCCAGAACTGCGGGCTCGTCGTCGACGAATCATTCATAGACCAGGGACCGGAATGGCGGGCGTTTAACGCAGAGGAACGAGCCGCCAAAGCCCGCACCGGGCCGCCCACCGACTACCGCGGCGGAAAAGACACCATAAGCACCACCATCCGGGGAACCAGAGACAGCTTCGGACGGTCCATTCCCACCAAAAACAGGTCACAGCTCTACCGCCTCAAAAAATGGCACCGGCGCATCGGCGGCAAAAGCACCGTGCAGAGCAAGCTCGCCTCCGCCCTCAAACGGATGGACCAGCTGTCCTCCGGTCTGGGCCTTCCCAGAAGCGCCCGGGAGACGGCAGCTCTCATATACAAAAAAGCCATCGAGGAAGACTTCATCAAGGGCCGAAAAATCGACGCCGTGGCCGCCGCAGCCGTCTACGCCGCCTGCCGGCAGTCCGGCATCCCCCGGACGCTCGACGACGTCGTAGAAGCATCAATGGTCGACCGGAAAGAAGTTGGCAGAACCTACCGGCTGCTCGCACGGGAGCTATCATTGAATCTGATGCCCGCTTCGCCGCAGGACTACGTGGACTACTTCGGCAGCCAGCTCGACCTCAGCCAGGCCGCCAAGACCAAGGCGCTGGACATCCTCCAGCAGGCCGAGGAAAAAGGGCTGACCTCCGGGCGCGGGCCGACCGGCGTGGCAGCCGCAGCCATCTACATCGCCTCCATTCTGTGCGGCGAACATCGCACGCAGCAGCAGGTCGCCGACGTGGCCGGCGTCACCGAGGTCACCATCCGGAACCGGTACAAGGAACTCCCGGAAACCCCGGACGACCTCAAAGCCCTGCTCCAGTAGACCCCATCCGTACAGCGCGTACGTCATTCGGAACGGGGAGCGTGAGCCAGGTGTCACCGCTCTCCGACACTGGAGATACCGCCTGGCTCCATATCGCCAGCCACAACATGACCACAACGTTTATATAACCCCCCTGCTAATGGCGCTCGTCATATGAACCCGAACCTTGTCAACGGTGCGGCGCTGGCAGTGTTCGCCGGCTGCATTGCCCTGTACGCGATGGTGCTGTGGCGGAGCCTTCGGGAGCCGGTGACCGCGAAGCGCGGGCTGCTCAACCTGTTCTACCGGGCGTGGGTGACGCGTGTCTCCAACATGGAGGACACCATCGTCGGCGTGCAGAGCATGCGCAACCTGATCATGTCCACCACGTTTCTCTCCTCCGCGATACTTGTGCTGCTCGGCCTGCTGGTGCGAAACTTCGAGGGCTGGATAGATCTGACGGGGGCGCCGACCCATATCATGGAGGCCAAGCTCCTGCTGCTGTTCGGCCTGCTCGTGTTTGCCCTGATGATGTTTCTGCTGTCGCTGCGTCACATGGTGCGCTTCACGATTCTCATCGGCGTGCCGCCGGAGGACATCGAGCAGACCGCCTGTCGGCTGGAAAACGGCAACGGCGGCAACCTCGACCCCCGGGGGCTCCGGCAGAAGGTCTTCGTCCGGGCGATGCACCGGTTCACGTTTGGCATTCGCGCCATCTACTACCTGCTGGCCGTCATATTGTGGTTTGTCAACCCCTACGCGTTCATGGGCGCAACGCTGGTCGTCACGGCGCTGCTCATCTTTTACCAGGACGTCAAAACACCCTGCCCTGATGAGGAAGAAGCACCGATATAGTCCCGGCTACGGCTCCAGCCGGCGGGGTCAGCCACTATCGCGCTGCCATGCCGGGCATGTCTTTCCAGTGATTGGCCTGGCACAAACGTGAAATAGCCCGCCGGGATGAAGCCGTATGGCCGACGACATCGTATGCCCGAGCTGCGGCAGGACAATCGATCCATCGGTGGATTACATCCGGGTGGGCGGCATGTGCGAGCCCGAGGGCACCACCGAGGCTGATGAGGCACCCACGATGTGCCCCTTCTGCGGGGAAAAGCTGTGACGGTTATGACAGCTTGCATCCGCGACGCAGCGTCAGGCCGACGAACGTCAGCGTGAGCATGGTCAACACGGTGAACACGGCGACCATGGCCGTGTTGCCTCGCTCCGCATAGTAGCCGGCGCTGACGATGACCGTGTACAGGAGCATGCCCGTCGCCAGGTAAAACACCGGCGTGGCCCACGGCTTCACTCTGAGCAATCCCAGGCCGGCGGCGAGCTCCGCAGCCAGATGGGAGGCCATCTCCCATGGTGCATCGTCACCCTCGTCTACCTCGCCCCCGGCAATGAGCGCTGTCCACATGCCCAGCATCGCGATGGCTACCACGACGGCGTATATAGCAACGGTTTTCCTGATGGCCATACAGCGGTATCCCGGCGCGATTATGTACTGATATCGTCCCGGTTGCTACCGGTACCCGGGAAAAAAGGCGGCCAGGCTTTGCCCGTCGACCATGACGGTGCATACCAGCGCGTCGTCCTCGACGGCCACCGGCTCTGCCAGCGTGACCTGTTCGCCATACAGCAGCTCCATCAGCCGGTTTTTGACCGGCTCGTAGCCGGGGTCGCCGGCTGCCGGGGCCTCGTAGCCCGCAGCTCGGACGAGCACGCCGTTTTCACCGCGCCATTCCCAGAACGGCGATACCTCGAACGTGTTGCCGTCATGTATTTTTGTTATCTCGAACTGTTCCTGCATGATAGCCTGGAAAAAGAACGGTTGTTTATAAACGTACCCGTGGCAGCCAGGTTATTCCTTGATGATCAGCCAGCCGTCGTCGCCGGCCTTCCGGAAGGGAACCAGCACGTACCGGCCCCGCAGCCGCTGGCCGTGCAGCTCAAACTTTATCTCGTCGTCCTCCCGCTTCAAAAGCTCATAGGTGCCCTTGTCCCAGATGGAGACCTCGCCGGCGCCGTACTCTCCCTCGGGAATCGTGCCCTCGAAATCCATGTAACCGGTATCATGGTCCGCCGTCTGGATGGCCAGCCGTTTCTCGCCCTGTTCCTCGGGCATCTGCCTGGGAATCGCCCATGACCTGGCAACGTCGTCCATCTCAAGGCGGAGGTCGTAATGATGACTGCTGGCGTCGTGCTCCTGCACCACGAAGCGCATGACGGGCAAACAGGGCGACGGTTAAAAAGCTTGCACACATCCCGGGCATCACGGGGGCGTAAACCTTTATACATGCCAACCGATTATAATGTGACCGGATATATAACCCGATGAAACCATGAACGTCGACCTGGCCCTCTACCTGGCACCGCTGTTTCTCGGCGGGCTGATGGCGCTGTCGCTGCTGGCCATGCTGTGGCCGCGGCGGCGCACGCCCACCGTTGCAGTGTTCATCCATTTCCTGGGGTTTGCAGCCCTGTGGTCGTTCGCCTACGCCTTCGAGCTCCTGGCGGGCACCTTTGACGGCAGCCTGTTCTGGAAAAAGGTCAAATATCTGGGCATCGTGTTCATCCCCGTCCTGTGGCTGACGTTCACGCTGCATTACACCGGGCGGGAAAAATGGGCGCAGCGTCGCTACGTGGCCCTGCTCTCCCTCGTACCCGCGATATGTATCACGGCCATATGGACCAACCAGCTGCATCACCTGTTCTATGCCACCACCCGCGAGGTGGCGCTCGGACCGTTCACCGGGGTGATGACAACCGTCGGCGTCCTGTTCTGGCTGAACTCCACCTACGCCTATGTGCTCCTCGTTGCCGGCATCATCATACTGCTCCATTCAGCTTTGTCCGCGCAGCGTATCTACGCCTGGCAGGCAGCCGTGCTGTCCGCGGGTATCCTGATGCCGCTGGCCGCCAACATGTGCTACGTGTTCGGAAGATGCCCGTTTCCGTTCGACTACGACCTGACACCGTCTATGTTCGCCGCCGGGGGTATCGCCATCTGGTGGAGCATATTCCGATTCCGGTTTCTCGACGTGGTGCCCATCGCCCGGGAGACCCTGATGGAAAACGTCGAGGACGCCATCCTGGTGCTCGACAGCCACAACAAAATCGTGGACGTCAACCCCGTCGCCCGGGACATGATGGAGCAGAAGCTGCCTCGAACAGCGAGCGGCCGGGTCATCGGCACCCGGGTCGAAACGCTGTTTTCCCACCGGCCTGACCTGGTCGACCGGTACGGCGACGTCCGCAGCGCCCGAGGCGAGGTCCAGCTCCAAGTGAACGGAAAGCCACACTGGTACGACGTCACCATCTCCCCCCTGCACACCGCAACCGGGCGCTACGTCGGACGCATCGTCAGCCTCCGGGACATATCCAAGCGGAAGCAGGCAGAAGACCGCATCTCCCGGCTCAACGACAGCCTCCGGCTCATCAACAAAATCATGCGACATGACATCCTCAACCACATCCAGATATCATCCAGCGCCATCGAGCTCAGCCGTGAGGAAGAGGACGAGGAGCTCTACGACACCGCCATATCCCACATCAGCCAGGCCGTGGAGGTCATCAAACGGATGCGCGAGCTCGAACAGCTCATCGCCGCCGGCGGCCAACTGGAGCGGTACAGCATCAAAGAGACAGCCGGGATGGTGCTCGACGACCACGACGTCCAGGGAGCCGTCGAAGGCGACTGCACCGTGATGGCCGACGAAGCATTCCACTCGGTCCTCGAAAACCTGGTCGGCAACGCCATCAGCCACGGCAACGCAGACACCGTCACCATAACCGCCGGAGAAACAGATGAGGAATGCACGGTGCGCGTCGCTGACAACGGCAGCGGCATCCCCGACGAGATAAAGCAGCACGTGTTCGATGAACGGTTCAGCCACGGCGCCAGCGCCGGCACGGGCCTGGGGCTCTACCTGGTCCGGCAGACCATGCAGCGCTACGGCGGCTCCGTCGACATCATGGACAACCAGCCACATGGAACGGTCATCGTCCTCCGGTTTCCCCACGCCGGATAGCGGCAGAAACATTTTTATCCCCGGGGGGTTCACCATGTATGGAGATGGCAGGGCTCTGCGCCATATGCGGCCGGCCGGGCGCCATGCACACCTGCAGCCTGTGCGGCCAGAACGTCTGCAGCATTCATTACGACGCAGCCCATAGCGTCTGCACCTCATGCATGCAGGGAAAACGGTAAG
>CAZQNC010000058.1:0-8159 GCA_964594625.1 uncultured Thermoplasmatales archaeon
AAACAGCAGATTTAATAAACATGGGCGACATCATTATCTCCATCGAGGGATAACGTGAAGGAGAAATACAGGAAGCTGCTGTGGAAGGTCATGGCCGTGCTGGTGATGCTGTTCATGGTGCTGGCCGGGTTCACCGTCATATTCACGTCGTAACATCCGTCCCGGCAGTGTTTTTTACCTGGACATCCGTCTTCGAGCCGTTTTTCACGAGCGTGATCTCCCGGCCGTGCCCGGCGACGGTCATCCCCCTTGTTTTGTCTATGACGATATGTGCCACGTCGACATCGGGGATGCCGGGATGACCGGCCACCGCGAGCCGCATCGGCCCCTTAACGGTGACAGCAAGGCTTGTCCCCTGTATCACGGCTTCGATGTCGACCGGGCCGGGTATCTCCAGCTGGAGGATGGTGCTCTGCAGCGGCCGGCAGACCGCATCCTTTTTCGGCGTTACCCTGAGGCGCGTGGCTGAAAACGTGCTTTTCCAGCGGAGCTCGTGCAGCGCGGAGAGCATGTTGGCAAACATCCGGATGCGTTTCTGCAGCTCGGTGACCGCGTGTACCTGCTTCCGCATGGCGATACGCTGCTTGAGGTCGTCGATGCCAGCCACGCGGGACTCCAGACCGCCGATGGCCTTCTGCATGTCGTTCATCGTCGCCCGGAGGCTATCCCTGAACTGCCGGAGCCCCGGCTCATGCAGATGACAGCGGGAAAGATATTCCCTGCAGATGCCGCGCGTCTCGTCGACGACTGAGCGCACCGTCGGCTCCCCGGCGACCAATGGCCCATATTGCGCTATCATGTCCATGTCCGCCATCTCGTCCAGCCGTTCTATGACGGTGACGCTGGCCAGCAGGTCGTCGAGGTGCAGCCCGGTACCGGCTGTGCCAGCCAGTTTCGGGCGGTGTCGTACAGGTCGCAGTAGAGGGTGTACAGGTCCTCGTTTTCGTCCGGGTCGGATGGGTCGCCGTTATACATTGTCGTCTGCCTGTTTTTTCTCCAGGGCTGCCTGCACGAACCCGTAGAACAATGGGGACGGGTCCAGGGGGCGGGAGGTAAACTCGGGGTGGAACTGGGAGGCGATGAAAAACCGGTGGCCGGGGAGCTCGGCGATCTCCATCCGCCGGCGGCTGGGCGACACTCCGGAAAAGATCAGGCCTGCCTCCTCCAAAGCCTCGATGTCATCCGGGTTGACCTCGTAGCGGTGGCGGTGGCGCTCCGTTATCTCGGTGGCGTCGTACAGCCGATGGGCGAGCGTGTCCTCCCGTATCGTGACGGGCTGGGCGCCGAGACGCATCGTGCCGCCCATGTTTTCGACGTCGTGCTGCTCGGGCAGAATGGTGATGATGGCGTGCTCGGTATCGGGGTCGATTTCGATGCTGTCACATTCCATGTCCAGGACATGCCGGCCGTATTCGACGACTGCAAGCTGGAAACCGAAGCAGATGCCGAGATAGGGCACGTTGTTTTCGCGGGCGTACCGTATGGCGCTGATTTTGCCGTCGGCGCCCCGCATGCCGAATCCGCCGGGGACGAGGACGCCGTGCAGGTGGTCGAGGGATGCTTCGCCGGCCTCGAGTTGTTCGGCGTCAATCCATTCGATGCACACCGTGG
The DNA here is from genome assembly GCA_964594625.1 of uncultured Thermoplasmatales archaeon. Classification (GTDB taxonomy): domain Archaea; phylum Thermoplasmatota; class E2; order UBA202; family DSCA01; genus CAZESS01. The sequence goes on from CAZQNC010000058.1 coordinate 1,612, forward strand.
CATCGAGCGGGGCGCCGGCATGGTTGAATGCTTCCTCGATGCTGATGTAGGAGTCGCTCAGCGAGGTATATTTGCCGACGATGCCGATGGTGACCTCGTGACCGGCGTGCTTTACCCGTTCAACGAATTGTTTCCAGCGGTCGAGGTTGTCGCCGCGTTCCATGTCGAAGCGCTGGAGCAGGAAGTCGGTGAGGCCCTGGTCGTCGAGCATGAGCGGGACCTCGTAGATGCAGTCGGCGTCGGGTGCGGAGACGACGCCTTCGACGGGAACGTCGCAGAACAGCGAGATTTTTTCCCGGGTTTTTTCCTCCAGGGGTTCCTCCGACCGGCCGATGATGATGTCGGGATCGATGCCGATGGCCTTGAGCTCTTTGACGGAATGCTGCGTCGGCTTGGTTTTTTGTTCGCCGACCACGTTGAGCACGGGCACCAGCGTGGTGTGCAGAAAAACGACGTCGTCGGGGCGCTCCTGGTGCAGCTGCCGCACCGCCTCGAGAAAGGGCATGGACTCGATGTCGCCGACCGTGCCCCCGATTTCGACGAGGCAGAGGTCGGCGGTGCTTTCCCGGGCGACGTCTTTTATCCATTCCCGGATTTCGTCGGTGATATGGGGGACTATCTGCACGGTCTTGCCCAGGTAGTCGCCCCGCCGTTCTTTTTCGATGACGCGCTTGTAAACGCGGCCGGTGGTGATATTGTTTTTGCTTGACAGGTTGACGTCCAGAAATCGCTCGTAGTTGCCCAGGTCGAGGTCCACCTCGCTGCCATCGTCGAGCACGAACACCTCGCCGTGCTGAAACGGGTTCATAGTACCGGCGTCGCAGTTCAGATATGGATCGATCTTTATCGCCGTGACATCATATCCCTGCATCTTGAACAACAGGCCTATCGACGAGGTGGTGATGCCTTTTCCGAGACCGGACAAAACGCCGCCGGTCGTGATAACGAATTTCCCGCTGGGCATATCTACAAATGTGTTTTCCGTTAATATCCTTATCGGTAGCACCGCGGGTCGGATACCAGAAACAATGACGCCAGCAGCGCCAGGCCAAGGCCGAACAAAAGCCCGGTTATGGTACGGAGCACGTTGACGCTCTCGTAGCCGGAGAATAGCTGCAGCAATCCATCCACCGGCAGCGGCGCAAGCAGCCCGACCAGCAGGATAACAGCGGCCGTTCTGCTCCGCACGAAGGGCAGCATGGAGCGAAACGTATCCCGGAACGTCGCCGCCGGGGTCGCCGCCAACGCCAGCGCGAAGCCCCCGGTCAGGCCGAGCAGGATGCCGACATCCCGGGCGCACACGGGCATCTGGTTGCCGTGCAAAATGTAGGAGCGCTCCTGTTTCTGATGGCAGACCATGTCCCCGGCTGTATAGGCCAGGCGGGGCAGCACCGGCATCTCCCGCCATCTCCCCGTGTAGTCGACGTGCCAGGCCCGGCCGTCCAGCGCTCCCACTGTGCCGGACTGCAGCGCATAGGGTGCCGTGAACACGGCCAGGGTGAAGAGGAGGACGGCGAGCAGAAACGCCAGCGGCAGACGGTTGACGTGCACAGGGGTGCAACACACTGTGGCTATAAAAAAAGTTGGACGCGGGACTGTTAAATAATGGTGTGGCGTTCACAGCCGATGACCAACGACAGGTATGGAGAAAAAGCCATCGCCGACGCGGAGCTGGAAACATGGGACAACCCTATGCCGGATGAAGACTACACGGTCTCCCTCGAGTTTTCCGAGTTCACCTGCCTGTGCCCCCGCTCCGGCTACCCGGATTTCGCCACCATCTACATCACCTATGCGCCCGACCGCTGCATCGTCGAGCTGAAATCGCTGAAGCTCTACCTCAACGCCTACCGTGGCAGATACATGACCCATGAGGAGGCCACCAACAGCATCTACCGGGACCTGCAGGACGCTGTCCAGCCCCGGTCGCTGGAAGTCGTCGGCGAGTTCAACGTCCGCGGGGGCGTCCGGACCACGGTCCGCTGCGGCGCTCACGACGAAACATCCCAGTAGGGTTCCAGCACCCGCCGCAAATCCTTGATGACCGGGCCGGGGTCGCGGCCGTCCTCCGCCGTGTCGTCACATGTCAGCGGCGTGCCGTGCAGCATGCCCAGCTCGATGGCCACCCCTTTTTTCAGCACGTCGAGCTGGTAGCCGCCCTCCAATGTGCAGACCAGATGGCGCTGCAGGTCCATGAGCTGCCGGAGGAGCTCACCGTAATAATCAATGGTCAAAAACAGGCCGCCGAGCGCGTCCGTATGATGCGAATCGAAGCCGGCGCACACGATGACAAAGTCAGGGTCGAACTGCCGGGCGACGGGCAGCATGACCTCGTGCATGACGGCCCGGACGCCCTCGTCGCCCACGCGGGGGGGAAGCGGCACGTTGACCGTGTAGCCCTTGCCCTCGCCGCTGCCGATCTCGTCGACGGCGCCGGTGCCCGGAAAATGCGGGGAGAGATGAATCGACTGGTAGAGCACGTCGCTGCGGTCGTAGAAGATGTCAGCGACGCCGTTGCCATGGTGCACGTCGTGGTCGAAGATGAGCACCCGTTTTCCCTGCCGCGCGAGATGGTCGGCCGCCAGCGCCGCGTTGTTGAACAGGCAGAATCCCATCGAGCGCGTCGACGTCGCATGATGCCCCGGCGGTCGAACCAGGGCAAACGCGTTGTCCGCTTTGCCCTCGACCACGGCGTCGCAGGCGGATACCACGCCGCCGGCAGCCAGCCGCGCCACCTCGTAGGAGCCCTCGGAAAGATAGGTATCCGGGTCCAGCCAGCCCACCGTGCTCTTGATGCGGGTCACCATGGCCTCCGAGTGCACCCTGAGCAGCGCTTTCTCGCTCACCGGCTCAGGCATGATGTGCTCCAGTTCCCCGTAAAACGGCAGCTCCCGGACGTATTCCATGACGGACAGCAGGCGTTCCGCTCGCTCCGGATGAGCCGGGTTGTCATGAAGGGCGAAGCGCTCATCGTGCACGATAGCGGTCATCCTGTTGAGCATACGACGGCTGTTTATAACTTTTGTTTACCCCTGTTTTCCAAAACCTTATTTAGGGGTTTTCGTTTTCCGGGGTAGGTGCTCACATGAAAGACGTGGTCGAAGTCAAAGACTTAAAGGAAGGACGGTACATCATCATCAACGACGAGCCGTGCAGAATCGTCAGCATGACGACATCAAAGCCGGGCAAACATGGAGAGGCCAAGGCCCGCATCGAGGCCATCGGCCTGTTCGACGGTCAGAAGCGAAGCATCGTCAACCCGGTCCGCCACAAGGTCAACGTACCCATCATCGACAAGCGGCGGGGCCAGGTTATCTCCATGTCGGGTGGCAACGCCCAGCTCATGGACATGGAAACCTATGAAACGTTCACCATCGACGTTCCCGACGAGTTCCAGGGCAAACTGGACAACGGACAGGAGGTCCGCTATCTCACGGCCATGGGACGCAAAAAGATAATGCAGGCATAACCCGGCCTGCTGCCTCTTTTACAGCATTTCCAGAAAATACCGGTGGACGCGGGTATCATCGGTCAGCTCGGGATGGAAGACCAGCGCCAGCCGGTTGTCCTGCCGGGCCATCACGATGCCCTCGTCGATGGATGCCATCGCAGTGCAGCCATCACCTATCTGTCGTACGAGCGGCGCCCGGATGAACACCGCGGGCACCCTCCCGATGTCATCTATCTCCAGCCGGCATTGAAACGATTCCTTCTGGCGGCCGAACGCGTTCCGCTCCACCGTCATATCCATCAGCCCGAGCGGCGCGATATCATCGCCGACGACCTCCGTGGCCAGCAGGATGCAGCCGGCGCAGGTGCCCATGATGGGGATATCGTCGGCCCTGTCCCGTATCTCGTCAAAGACACCGGTGTGATGCATGCGGCCGGCGATGGTGGTGCTCTCCCCGCCGGGAATGATAAGCGCGTCAACGTCGGCGACGGTGTGCCGCACCGGGACCGCCCGCCCCGCCATGTCGAGCGCCTGCATGGCCCGCTCAACGGCATCGATATGCTCCATGACAGCGCCCTGGAAGGCCGCCACGCCGACGGTTATCACAGCAGTTCCTCCACGTCGCAGCCGCAGCGCTCACTCAGCTCGTCGTGCAGGCGCCGTGCCCTGTCAGCCGCTGCCTCGCCCGCATCTCGCCGGAGCTTTTGCACCACGGTGTCGATGTTCCGGTATTCCATGCCGGTGAGATTGTCGGCGTGCGCCACGATTTTTTCCTCCAGGCGCTGCGGCATGTAGTCCCCCGGCGGGAGGCCGAGCCTGCGTACCTCATCGGGGTCGATGCCGGCGCCGCCATGCCGCTCGATGACCCGGATGACCGGTTCGGGAAGTTCGAGCTCCCTGGCAAGCTGCACGCCAGCCGGGATGTGGTCGATGCCGTGGGTCTCCGCGCGGCCGATGTCGTGGAGCACGGCGCCGATTTTGACCGTGGCCAGGTCCACGTCACCTCCCTGCTGCCGGATACGCTCTGCGATGGCGAGGGCCAGATGCTGCACCTTCCGCGCGTGCTCGATGACCTCGGGCTGGCAGCCGGCATCGCGGAGCAGCCTGGTGTAGTCACGCTCAACGACTTTTTTGCCCCGGGATTGCGGAATCACCTGGTGGGTGCCGTAAAACCGCCGGGTGGCCCATCCGCCGTCGGTGACGTAGTGCAGGAAGAGCCCCAGAGCGGCGACCTCCGAATGCGGCTGGCTGCCGACGGCGACGTTGTAGTCGGCGTCCCCGTAAAACCTGCCGGGAACCTTCTGGGAGCCAACCAGAGCGATGATCTGCTCGTGCCGGCGAATGTCGTTGATGACGTCGTCGATGTGCTCGCCGTACATGGTGAGATGCACCACGGCTCCGCTCCGGCGTCGACGGAAGCGCCGCCACGACACACCGGTTTCGATGGAAAAATCGTTGCCGAACCGCTCGTTGACGTCGGCGATGGTCTCCTCCAGTCCCGTGTCCTTCGTATCGACAACGATTTCACGGGCGCCGAACGCCCGGGCGACGAGCGCCGTATGCGTGGTGATACGTTTGTCGCGGCCGAGGCGGTGGCCGTACCGGTATACGCTGACGGCTACCATATCTGTTCATTGCTGCTTCGGGATTCTTCAACCGGCCAGATGAAAAGCAGGGTGCTGGCTGCGGCCAGGAAAAACGAGGTGACGGGATGGATGGTCTCGAACAGGCTGAGGGTGCTCATCCATCCGAGGTCTTCCAGCCGGAAGGACACGATCATAAGGATGATGGCCACCATGGTGAGAATGCCGCCGCCGAACCCGCCGGCGTTGGGCGGTATCTCGATGCGGGCTCTGATAAACGAAAACGCGATGGCGAGGAAATAGACGACGACGCATCCAAGGATGCCGGTAAGAATGGAAAACAGGAGGATGTAGTTTGAGAGCAGCAGGTAATCCATCTCAACGAACGTGAAAAACACGAGGTAGAAAACCAATCCCATGAACCCCAGCCCCGAGATGAACGATAGCAATCCCTTGCTCAGTTTTAGCATACGGTGAGTAAGAACAAGCAATTAATAAAAGTTTTCAAATATCCACGATTCGCTCCCGTTTCCTGAGCTCCTCTATCTCCTTCTGCAGTTCTATCAACATCGACATGAACACCGATTCCATGTGGTTGAGCCGGGCGGCTGCATGGCCGGCGGAGGCGTGCTGCCGGGCCTTGTGCATAAGCCGGTCGTACTGTTCCTGATCGGTTTGTGGTAACGCCCGCCGGTACGGGCGCCATTCCTGCTCCACTTTGAACTGTTTCCGCTGGTAGAGTGGTACTGTCATACCCATTGTTATCACAGCCGTATAAACACGCCGTGGGTTAAAAATGGAATGGGGGGCACCAACAGTGGTTTTTAAACGTTGCGCCGGACGGAAACATGCAGGGGGAGGAGCATGAACAGGTTGAGTGTACAGAAAATATCGGGAAAAGAGGGGCTACACCGGCACCCGGCTCAAGACCATGGCGCCGGACACCCCCTGTGTGTTCCGGATTGTATCCATCATCCGATGTTCCTCCCGGCTGTCCGCCATGTCGAGACGGGCCAGCAGGTTGTAGGCGCCGTTGCCCGCCAGGAGATGCAGGCTGCCTACGCCGTGCTGCGTTGACAGCGTGTGCTGCACCTTTTGCAGCTCGACGGGTGGTACCCGGATGAGGGCATATGTCGATGCCATGGAAAGCCAACCAGCCATCCAAATATATACTTTATCGCATTAAAATATATATTTATATATAAATAATACGTAATATGTATCCGGCTGATTCGCCGGGACCCCTATTTCCCCCTTATTTTTAAACCACTCTCAACAGACAACCCAGGGATAGCTCAGGGCCTTGGCAAATCGGGAGCGCATCCTGGTGTGTTTCCGAGTCTCAAAAAGAGACAGTGTGGGGTGACACACAGCCGGAAAAACACGGCTGCCAGCCCTTCCCACACTGCCAGCACATGCAACCGCGGCAGCAATATAAATGATGGTGTCAGGTGGAGGTCTGCACCCGTAACATTAATTTGGAGGCGCCGCATTAGGGGTGGGTAACAGCATGA
>CAZQNC010000059.1:0-8050 GCA_964594625.1 uncultured Thermoplasmatales archaeon
AGTATCACCATGTCTCCTATTGCCCGACGTTATTTAAAGCTGTGTATGGCGGTATGGCGCCCGTTACCTCGGTTGACGGATGCTACGTACACCGGGGGAGAGGAGAGATACAGGGCTCTGCTCTGGACGGGGTACGGCGGCGAACCCCGGCCCATGAACGTCATTCCGCATCCGAGCGCGGCAATCGATACCTTTTTTAGCCGCTTGTGCTTATACCATGGATGGCAGACGGAGGCAAACACGAGGGTGACGAGGCATCATCCGTGAAGCGGGCGTCGCGTACCCTGGACGGTATTTTCAGCAACCTGGGCGGGTACAGCATCGTCAGGATGGAAAACATCGTCGATACCCGGCTCAGGCCGGTCTATCATTCCGCGGCGAAGGCGTCATACGATGCGGCCATGGCGGAAAACACGGTCCGGAAAAGCAAAAAGGAGATAGACCGGGCCAGGAAGCTGCACGACGAGGGAAAAATCGAGGAGGAGGGCGCGGAGGAAATCATCGAGATGTACGAAAACGAGATAGACCACGCCTACGAGACGATGGCGGATGCGGGCAAGATACACCGCAAGCTCGACGTCGTGCTCAACGTGCTCTCCATGAAATACCATGCGCTGCTGTCGAAAAGCATGGAAAAGCTGGCGCGTCTCGCCATTGCCATCGCGCTGGCGGCGCTCGTCGTGGCCCTGGTGGCGTTGCTGGCGGCGCTGCTGCTGTAACGTTTACTTGTTGCTGCGGAGCCGCTGGAGGGGCACCAGCTTGAAAAACCGGCTGTACAGGCAGTCCTGTCTGGGGAACGGCCCGTCGGGTCTTTTTTTGTCGAGAAATGTGCAGAGCGGGGGCCAGGAGTCGCCGTCGGCCACGTTGAATTCGAGGAGGTCGTCCTCCCGCCCCTCAAAGTATGTGTGGACGTCGTCGACGTGGCGGATGTATGCGTTGCGGAATCGTTGTTCGTCGTAGTCGATGGCGTCGTACATGTCGCGGTGCAGGCGGTTGAACCAGGTGTCGGCTCTGATGAGCTGCCCGGGCCAGACGTGCCGTCGGCAGGAGTCGAGCCAGTCGTCTATCTGCCGAACGGTTAAGATGAACTTTGAGCCCGGGAACGCCCGGTCGAGATCCCGGTAAAACCGGGCGATGGGAAGGTCGGACAACGCGTCGTAACGGGCTGCTATTGACCGGTCGTAGGAGAGCACGCCGTCGCGGTAGCGGATCATGCGGATGGGGAAATGTTTGGCGCGGTAGCCGAGCGTTTTCAGGGCGGCGGTCAGGCTTGTCGTGCCCGTCTTGGACAAGCCGATGCAGAACACCCTGGGCTGCTTCATGGCTACCACGTTATGGCTGTAATCCCTGGCTGTAACAGCCCGCGCTTATAAAAAAGCTTATGGTATGCCGGCGCGTCAACGTATAAATATGCAGTCTGGCATATACGCGTGATGATCTGCCGCTGGCCCCATGAACATCATGCTCGTACAGATAGACGGGCGAACCGGGGGGCATGATGCTGTACGTGCTTTTCATCCTGCTGGCCGGATGCGGCGCCGGCGTGATAACCGGTCTTATCGGGGCCAGCGCGGTGGCCGTCGCCGTCCCTGTCCTGGTGGTGTTCGCCGGCTATGATCCCTATGAGGCTATCGCCATTGCGCTCGCCATCGATATCTTTGTGTCGATTGTCGCCGCCTGCAGCTATTCCAGCCACAGCCGGGTGGACCTCCGGGCCGGCGCCTATATCGCTTCGGCGTCGGTGGCCGGCGCAATCCTGGGCAGCTGGGCGTCATCGTTTCTGTCGGCGGCCACACTGGGCGGGGGCAGCGGGCTGATAACCCTGGGCATCGGGCTGACCTTTCTGGTTCGACCGGGCGTCATGGACGGACGCCTGCTGAACGACGTGCCCTACATCGACCGTCTCCGACAGCAGAAAACGTTTCTGATGGTGGCCGCCGGCCTGATCATCGGCCTTATCTGCGGGGTGGTCGGCGCGGGCGGCGGCATGGTCATCCTGCTCGCCCTGGTCATACTACTGGATTACCCCATCCATCTGGCCATTGGCACATCTGTGCTCATCATGATTTTTACGGCCGGAGCCGCCACCATCGGCCACGGCATGTACGGGGCAATTGACATCCCGGCGGCATTGATGGGGGCTGCGGCGGGCGCCGGCGCGGCTGTGGTGGCCTCCCGGTACGCGAATGCGGCTCCTGAGCACGTGCTGAAGCGCATCGTGGGGGTCATCTACATTGCGTTTGGCTTGCTTTTAGCGATTGCGAAGCTGGGATTTCCCGGCCACACCGGGTTTGCATGATGGCGCCTCGGCCGGCAGCAAATATTTAATGGAGCGTGGTAATACAGGGCTGGGCATATGAGGTAGCTTGGATATCCTACTAGCCTCCGGAGCTAGTTACTCGGGTTCAAATCCCGATATGCCCGTCAGGCATGCGGGGCGGATTGGACGAAACGTAAAAAAGGCAGATGGAGATTCCTTGATGACCTTTACCGACCGCGCGGGAAAGATTTATATACAAGCCGCTCTTACGCCCTCACCGGGGAAGGGTGATTACCTCACCTCTTTTTGTGCCTCCTCCCTTCCCCAATGCCTCCCTTTCTCTCTGTACCGAATCAGATGCGGTAGCTGACGTAGATGTCGGCCTCGAGCATCTCCATGTCCTGGCTGAAAAAATGGTGGACGAAATAGATGTTGCCCTCCTCGTCGAGGCAGGGCTCGCCGGCGAAGTTTGAAACGATTTCCTCCGGCTCGCTCCAGCCATCGCCCGTTTTAACAGAGCGATACACCGCGGGGCCCACATAGCCCATGCCACTGGGACGGGTAAACCAGAGCTCGGTGCCATCCGCCGACAGCCAGGGCCGGGAGTCATCATGGGGGGAGTTCACCGGGCTTCCCAGGTTGACCGGCTCCGCCCACGTACCGTTGACCAGCTCGGTTGTCCAGAGATCCAGGCCGCCCATGCCGTCCTCGCTGCGATGGAAGTACATGGTCCGGCCGTCGGCCGACAGGTGCATCTCCCCTATGTTGTAGCCATCGTTGAGCAGCCGTCCGGCGTTCTCCCAGCTGGCCCATATGTCGTCGGTCCGCATGGCGGTCCACATGTCCCCGTCGTCGCCGTAGTTTCCGGCGCGGAACGAGGCAAACCACAGCGTGTCATCCTGCACAAACGGGGCACCGTCGAGCGCCACGTCGTCGTTGAGGATGACGCGCTCCGGCTCGGTCCACGTGTCGCCGGTTTGCTCCGCCTGCCATATCCCGGTGACGCCGTCGGTGAGCTGCTCGCTGACGGGAACGTCCACGTCCGGCGTGAAGAAAAAGTAGAAAGTGGTTCCATCCGGGGTGATGAAGCCAGCGTCCTCGGCTCCCGCGGTGTTGACCGGCCCGGGCATTGGAACGGGCTGCTGCCACGCCTCGCTGTGCACCACGGGTGTAAAGACATCGTTGCCCGGTGTGCCCTTGACCGCGTCGGCCGGTATGGCCTCCTCCCTGTCCTGTACCATGTCGACGGCGAAGGTAAACGGGCCAAAGGTCTGACAGCGGCCATGGCAGATGTCTCCGCCGGCCCGCACCGTCAGGCTGGCAGGGCCCATTCCCAGGAAAAACGCGCTTCGCACTGTCGTCTGCTCTCCGGCCGGCAGCGATGCAATGGTACCGCCGGCGTATCCGGATGGCCAGAGGGAGCCCTGCACGTCGATGGTCCACGTGACGTCGTCCGCGTCGGCGGGCCCCTCGTTTGCAATGGTTACCGCCAGGCCGTATCCGCCGGCGACGGCGTCGACGACCACGACGGCGTCATTGCCCCCGGGGGTTTCCATGCAGCCCGTCCATACGGGCAACGGCATCACGGCCGCGGTGAGCACGGCGGCGACGGCCACGCTTCCCCACATACGATGACGCGTCATGTGCTCCCAACCATGTTTCATGCTATCCCCTGTAATCTGGCCGGACTTAATAAAGATGCTGCAATCTGCCGGCAGCGGACGCATCACGGCCGTTCTAGGATTCACCGACCGACGTCCAGGTGAACAGGGTCAGCCCGGCGAAGCCGGTGCTGGTAAACGAAAAGATGCCGCTCCAGCCGATGACACCCACGAAGCCGCCGGCAAATATCTTATGCGGCCCGTCAAAGGAGGCGACGCCTTCGCCGCCCGCCAGCGGGGTGATCGTCGTCGATGCCTCGCTGTCCGAGTAGCTGCAGTAGATAAGCCCGGGTATGAGATTGAAGGAAATACGCAGCAGCCGCAGTTCGAACAGGGCCGGGGGAAGCGCCACGTGGAATCCGTCGCCGCCGGAGACGATGAGATACAGCCCGGTCTCCTGGTTCATGAGCTGCTGGAAGCGGACGTCCTCTTCCACCATGGCGGCGCAGCGCTCGGCGATGGCAGCTGACAGGGGCTCGCCGGGTGCAACGTCGACTGTTTCCTCGACGTACTCGATGGTGCCGTCAGGCAGAAGCCTGGCAAAGGTAGCCGTGTGCTCCCTGCTCCGCTCAAGGCTGCTTTCCGAAACGGGTGCGGCCATGACGATGAAGCACGCCACGACGGCGACCGAAAGAAGTTTTTTGAACATGTATTGACCTCCCGTACTGTATTCCCCGGAGCATATTTATAGCTATCGAAGAGGGTTATCCCCTGCGAGGCGCTGCTCTGCTGATGCATATATTTAAAAGCCGCCGGCCGTTGTATGACATGGGAGGTAAAAATGCAATCAAGATCGTGGAAAAAAGGACTGGTGGTGGCCACCATTGCCCTGTTTTTTGGGCTGGCCGTGCTCCCGGCCGGCGACCTGTCAACCGGGATAACCGCCAGCGAGGCGGCATCTGTCCAGACCATGGATGTAACCCCGGCCTGTCAGCAGGAAACGGTATCCGTGAACGTGGAAGCATACCGGGCCGACGGCACCGTTGTCACCCATGCGCTATCACGCAGCATGGCCGAAGTCGAACAGATGGAACGGGATCTCGACCAAGCAGCGGACTTCGAAGACATCTGCATGGTGCTCGCATCCTACGGCATCATCTCAGCCGGGGAGGCACGTGAACTGGCTGCTGCCATACGGGCCCGGGCTGCAACGGCAGACCCTGACATACAGGACATCTGGCTACCGCCGCTGGCCGTCATGTTTTTCAGCGAGATAAGCACCACGTTCAGATGGGGCGGCACCGTCCGGCTGGGCATGACGCCGTTCCTGCGGCTCATCAACCGGTTCCTCAAAACCAACCTGCAGCGCGGCGTCGACCTCCTCGACATATGCTGGGGGCTGCGGGGAAGCCTGACCACCCGGGGGCTGCTGGGCGAACACCGCATGACGCTGCGACCCGGCATCGTCGTCCTGGCGGGATTCATCGGATACGGCATACACATCCCCCTGCTGCGGCATTCGTTCTACGGAAGCGCGGTGATGACCATGGCCGGCGGCCTCGGCGAACACGACTTCGACCCCTGGTTCCCGTAACGGGGACCGTTTTTCTCTTTTTTTCCGATGGCTCCTGAGCAATACTGTTGGCGTTCTTTACCGCTCGAATAGCTCCACCAGCAGCCGCCGGGTGCGGGGGCCGTCGCCCTCGTAGAAAAAGATATGCTGCCAGGTGCCGAGCTGCAGCGCGCCGTCGGTGATGATGACCTGGGTGGTGCAGCCGACGAGAGAGGACGTGATGTGGGCGTCGCTGTTTCCCTCGGCGTGCTCGTAGTCGCCGTCAGGGGGGACCAGACGCTGCAGCGCCGTGAGGATGTCACGCTGGACGGCGGGATCGGCGCCCTCGTTGATGGTCACCCCGGCCGTGGTATGGGGCACGTAGAGCACGGCGATGCCGTCTGCGATGCCGGACTGCTCCACCAGTTTCGTCACCCGGTCGGTGACGTCGATGAGCTCCCGGTGCTGCTGGGAGCGAAGCGTTATCTCGTGCATGGCTGTGCATCATGATGGTGCTTAAAAACGTGGCGCACCGCCGGCCGGCGCAACGTTCTTAACTGGCCGAGCTATTTACAGTGGCGAGGAGTATCATGGGACAAACCTGCGCTGAAAAAATATTGAGCGAACAGGCCGGCCGGGATGCCTCGGCGGGCGAGATTGTGACCGTCACGCCGGATCATCTGTTGACACATGACAACACGGCGCCGATAACGGCGAAAATCGAGGACGAGCTGGAGGAGTACGGTATCGCGGACCCAAAGCTGCCGGTCATCGTGCTGGATCACGTGGTGCCGGCGGCCAACGAGAAGACGGCCACCAACCACCAGAAGATACGGGCGTTCGTCCAGCGGCACAACATACAGCATTTCTACGATGCCGGGACGGGCATCTGCCACCAGGTCGTCGTGGAAAAAGGGCTGGCGCTGCCCGGCCAGGTGGTATTGGGCTCCGATTCGCATACCTGCTCATATGGCGCCGTGAACTGTTTTTCGGCGGGTATCGACCGGACCGAGGCGGCGGCGCTGATGCTCACCGGTGAGACCTGGCTGAAGGTGCCGGAGAGCGTGAAAATGATGCTATACGGGTCGCTGCAGCGCGGGGTGACGGCGAAGGACCTCATCCTGCACATCATCGGTGACGTCAGCGCGTCGGGCTGCTCCTACAGGACCGTGGAGTTCCACGGCGACATTGCCTCGCTGAGTGTTCCGGAGCGGTTCACCATGGCGAACATGGGCGTGGAGATGGACAGCAAGGGCGCCCTGTTTCCCTGCGACGCCGTAACCGAGGCATACCTCGAGGAGCACGGCGTGGCCCGGGATGCCTACACGCCGGTGTGGGCCGACAGCGATGCCACGTATGCCTCCGTGCATTCCTACGACATGGACGACGTCGTGCCGATGATAGCGGCGCCGCACCGGGTGGACAACGTCAAACGGGTTGCGGACCTCGCTGGCATGGACATCCAGCAGTGCTATCTGGGCACCTGCACCAACGGCCGCCATGAAGACCTCAAGATGGCGGCGGAACTGCTCGAAGATGAGGTTGTCGCCAACAACGTCCGGCTTATCGTGGCGGCGGCGTCACAGGCCGAGCTGAGCAAGGCCATCCACGACGGCACTGTCGATATCCTCAACCAGGCCGGCGCGATGATCCTGCCGTCGGGCTGCGGTCCCTGCCTGGGGGCACATCAGGGAGTGCTGGCGCCCGGCGAGCGCTGCCTGTCGACGGCCAACCGGAATTTCAAGGGCAGGATGGGCTGCAAGGACGCCGAGATCTACCTGGCCAGCCCGTTGACCGTGGCCGCCAGCGCGATATATGGCGAGATAACCGACCCGCGGGAGGTGATGCAATGACGATATGGCGCTACGGCGACGACGTCAACACCGACCAGCTGTTTCCGGGCAAGTACACCTATACCTGCAGCACCCCGGAGGAGATACGGCCGCATCTGCTGGAGGACCTGGACCCTGACTTTGCCGACAACGTGGAAGCGGGTGACATCATCCTGGCCGGCGATAACTTTGGCTGCGGCAGCAGCCGGGAGCAGCCCGTCGTAGGGTTGAAAGCCGTGGGCATAAGGGCTATCGTGGCGAAAAGCTTCGCCCGTATCTTTTACCGGGCCGGGCTCAACCAGGGGCTCATCCTGGTGGAATGCCCCGAGGCGGCCGACGGCTACGAGGAGGGCGACAGCGTCGAGGTGAACGTGGAGAACGGGACGGTGGCCGTTGACGGCGAGACGTTTGGCTTTCCGCCATTGCCCGACCGGATTCTGGCCATCCGCGAGGCGGGCGGCCTGCTGCCATATACGCGGCAGGTATTGCAGGAACGGCAGTAGCTATTTGTCGGAGAACAGCACGCCGGCGTGGCCCCAGCTGGAGGGCTCTATCTCCCGGATGATGACGTAGACGGAGCCGGGGTCTTTGCCTGCCACGTCCTGCAGCGTCCGGGTGAACCGCCTGGTTATCTCGGCTTTCTGCTGGCGGGAGAGCTTTCCCAGGGTTTTGAGTTCGACGACTGGCATACCGCTGTATCATGTCACGGTATTCAAGCTTTGCTACACGACACCAAGCAGCCGGATACCGTCCACGGCCAGCCATCCGGCCATGACGAGGAGGAGGACGGCCAGCAGCCGGGCAA
>CAZQNC010000060.1:0-3628 GCA_964594625.1 uncultured Thermoplasmatales archaeon
CCGATAGCTTTTTCGATTTTTTCCAAGAACAGCTTCAGACCACTGAATAGTATCTCTTTTTTGTCGGCTCAGGGACGGTCGACGTGGTAGCAGGTGCGTTCGCCGGTTGCGATGTCGACTTTTTCTATGCCGACCGCCGTATCGGTGAGCTCGATGAGGTCGAAGGACTGATGGGCGCCGGTGCGCTCGCAGGAGACGGTTCCCGCCGTGGAGACCACCATGCCGTTCAGGTTCCACACCCAGGGGACGTGTTTATGGCCGCTGAGCACGAGCGGTACGTTGCAGCTGTCGAGCAATCGGAGCACCTCGCCGGCGTCGACCAGAATGTTGCGCTCCCGGCCGGTGTGGGGGACGGGAACCAGATGATGGTGGAGAAAGACGATGGCGCTGTCGGTGAGCTGTTCCCCCAGCCATCGCAGCTGCTCCCGGCCGACGTGTCCCTCGTTTATGTCGGGTTCGCTGCTGTCGATGCCGATGAAGCGGTAGCCGTCGTGCTCCGCGGCATAAAAACGCGGTCCGAAGTGCGCCTCGAACTTCTTGTATCCCTCGTGGCGGCTGTCATGGTTGCCGGGCACCATGAAACGCGGTGCATTGATGCGCTCAAGCTCCTGTTTGACGCCATCGTACTCGCGCTCCAGGCCGTAGTCGGTGATATCCCCGGTGATGATAACGACGTCGGGCGCCTCCTGGTTTACGAGGTCGATGCACTGCTCAAAGCGCTGCTGGAGATACATCCAGCTTTTGCTGTAGTGGATGTCGGAGAGATGGGCGATGCGCATGGTCAGCTCTGCAGGCGTTCTTCGGCGCTGTCCCGGAGCTTGTATTTCTGGATTTTGCCGCTTGCTGTCATGGGGAATTCGTCGACGAAGAAGATATATTTGGGCATCTTGTAGCGGGCGATGTTGTCCCGGCAGAACTGCTTGATGTCATCCTCGTCCGCTGTTTCGCCCTCTCGCAGCTGGATGAACGCCGCGACTTCTTCGCCGTATTCCTTGTGGGGCACGCCGACGACGGCGACATCCCTGATTTTTGGGTTGGTGTACAGGAACTCCTCTATCTCCCGGGGGTACACGTTTTCGCCGCCCCGGATGATCATGTCGTCGACCCGGCCGATGATCTTGATGTACCCGTCCTCGTCCATCTCCGCCAGGTCCTTGGTGTGCAGCCAGCCGTCCTCGATGGTCTCCTCGGTGGCGTCGGGCATCTTGTAGTAGCCCTTCATGATGTTGTAGCCCCGGGCGATGAGCTCGCCGGGCTCGCCGGGTGGCACCTCGTTGCCCGTTTCGGGGTCAATGATTTTGACGTCCACCGGCGGATGGGCCGTGCCGACGGTTTCCACCCGCTTTTCTATCGGGTCGTCGCGCTTGGTCTGCGTGATGACCGGTGACGCCTCGGTCAGGCCGTAGCAGATGGTGACCTCTTCGACGTGCATGTCGTCCATGACCCGTTTCATGACCTCCATGGGGCAGGTGGCGCCGGCCATGATGCCGGTGCGCAGCGACGTGGTGTCGTAGCTCTCGAAGTCGGGGTGGTCGAGCTCCCGGATGAACATGGTGGGCACGCCCTGGATGACCGTACATTTTTCCTCATCAACGGCGCGGAGCACCTGTTCGGCGTCGAACATCTCGATGGGCACCATTGCTGCTCCATAGATGACGCAGTTCAGCGTGGACATCACGCAGCCGAAGCAGTGGAAAAACGGCACCGGGATGCACATCCGGTCGTCGCTGCTCAGGCCGAGATATCTGCCCACCCAGTAGGCGTTGTTCACGATGTTGTAATGGGTGAGCTCCACACCCTTGGGGAAGCCCGTGGTTCCCGAGGTGTACTGCATGTTGATGGTGTCATGGTAATCCAGGCTCGTTTGTACGTTCATGAGCGCTTCGTCGCTCACATCTGCACCCATGTCCATGACGTCGGGAAAGGTATGCATGCCTCCATGTCGTTCATCACCCATGAACACCACGTGCTCGAGATACGGGAGCTTGTCCGATTGCTCGCCGTCGCGCAGTTCCGGCATCACCCGGTAGACGGTGTCCACGTAGTCGACGTCCTTGAAACCGCTGACGAGGAACAGCGCCTTTGCGTCTGATTGCTTGAGCAGGTATTCGAGCTCGTGGGCCTTGTAGTAGATGTTGACCGTCACCAGCACGGCGCCGATTTTCGCGGTGGCGAACTGGAGGATGACCCATTCGGGCACGTTGTAGCCCCAGACGGCCACGTGGTCGCCGGGTTCGATGCCCAGCTTCAGCAGGCCCTTGGCCACCCGGTCGCAGGCCTTTTTGAATTCCGTGTAGGTGTAGCGGGGCCCGCCGAGGTATACGAGGGCGTCC
This sequence comes from uncultured Thermoplasmatales archaeon, assembly GCA_964594625.1. GTDB lineage: Archaea > Thermoplasmatota > E2 > UBA202 > DSCA01 > CAZESS01. The sequence goes on from CAZQNC010000060.1 coordinate 2,334, forward strand.
TGCTCTGGATATGTTTCTGCTGCTTCGTCGAGCAGCTGCCCGATGGTTTTTTCTATCATGACCGGTAATGCGAGCTGCTTTCATAAAATTTGTTGCGAGATATATCTTCGACTAACGGGGATAAAAATGGAGGGGCTGGGAGATGGAGGTGGTAAAATCACGTGGCAACCGCCCCTCCAGTATTTGCCACTGGCCTACAACTGAGCGAATATATTTAAATTTTATTAGCTGTGCATCATGCAGACACGCATTCCCTTTTAAAAAAGTATTCGTTTTTTCCGTCAGGACGATGAAGAAAAAAGCGGGGAAAAAGAAAACAGGTGCTCCATGAGCCACTGCCATATCGCCGTAGCCGGGGACGTCCGGGCACGGGGCATGGATATCTGCAATGGCTCCGACCAGTCGCTTTCCAGGCCCGTGCTGTCCCGGGCTTTCACCCGCACCACATATGTCCCGTCGCTGTCCCATGTATGGGCCGCATCCATCTCGTCTCCAGATGACGTGAAGGACGTCCATTCGTCCACGGTGCGGTCGCCGTCCCAGTCCCAGCCATACTGTATATCGTCGCCATCAAGGTCGGCCGTTGACGTGGTATACGTATATGCTGTGCCGGTTCTCCCCCGGCCGGGTCCGTCTGGCTGAGATGGCGTCACCGGCGCATACCGTGTCTTGTGCGCATGTTTGAGAGCCAGGTCGCTTCTGTCCATGTAGCTCATGTGGGGATACCCCTGACCGTCCAGGGCAAGGGAGGCAAAGGCGCCGATATTCCCCTCGCTTTCCACGATTTCGGTGGTCCATGTATCGCCGTACCGGTAGGCGTAGCCGACATCCCAGTCATCCCAGTGGAAGTAGCCAAGGTGGACGACGTCGTCTCTGACGGCTATGGCGAGGCCGCGCTCGTTCCAGAAGCCGTGGATGAGGGGGTCCGCCACCTCGATGCTCCACTCTCCGTTGCTCGGGGTGGCATATCGCAGGCGCCAGTTGGGCTCGTTGGAGAGGTCGAAATAGGCTACATGGGGAACGTCATCTTCGATGGCGATGGCCGTTGACTCGAACAGCTTTATCTCGCTGTCCACCTGGCGGGTCTCCCAGCCACTGTCGGTGCGAGATGCGTACATCAGGGTGGTTTCGTCGACCCCGTAGGTGCAGTGCGGCATGCCCGGTCCGTCGAGCGCCAGAGCCGCGTATCTGCCGGCATCGCCGTCGGATGCAACGGTTTCGATGGTCCAGCTGCTTCCGGAGCGGGCGGCGTATTTCAGATTGCCGCCGGAGGCATCGTAGTAGACGATGTGCGG
>CAZQNC010000060.1:3728-7876 GCA_964594625.1 uncultured Thermoplasmatales archaeon
CCGACGACGATGTCCGTGTGCTGCCCGGTTTTGCCGAGAGAGTCGACCATCTCGATGGACCAGGTTTGATTGTTCACGGCGGCAGCGGCGGTATGTCCCCCGGGAGCACAGGACGCTGCACAGGAGATCTCTTCGGCTGGCGTGCCTCCCGCGGGTAAATGACCGACGGCGGATATGCCCGTCAGCGACGTTGCCATGAGTAAAACGGCCATGCAGATGGCTATGTGTTTCATATTCTCAATATCATTAACAATCGTTTATTTATATATGTATGGATTGCAGGCTCCGCTCCCGGCTGCAAGAAAAGAAAAATGAGAAAAAGAGGGAAAAAGGGTGTGGTTGCCTTACGACTCGATGGGTGTCGGCTCGGTCCACTCGGGGCTGTACGGCACCATCGTCGGGTCGCCGAAGATCATCTGGATGTTGGTCACCTGCATGGAAGAGCTGCCGTACATCGCCGTCGGGTCGTCGCTGGTGAAGTCACGCTGATGCAGCCAGACCTCGTCGGAGAACGCCTCACCGATGCTCTTACCCTCTATCATCATGCTTTCCATCATGTTGTCGTCGAGGAGGTCCGCCTGCGGGCACAGGCCGGTACCGCCGTTGCCGTAGTACAGGACGGCGCCGTGCTCCAGGTAGATGTTCGCACCCATGTGCGAGGCGGTCGTACAGGACATCCACAGGTCCATGAGGCTGTGCAGGTTCTCAAAGTACTGGTCGACGTACTTGAAGTGGACCAGGTCGTACAGGTTGGGCTCAACGGCGTTGTACCAGGTGAATCCGCCCCATCTGGGGGTCTTCATCCGGGTGTCGTCGTACATGTAGCCGCGCCAGCCGTCCCACCATTCAAAGTCTTCGAGTTCCTCATGACGAAGCTCGACGTAGGGGAACTGCTCGGCGATGTTCTTCCACTGGAAGGAAATGCCGGAGCCGCCAGTGCCGTGGCCGGAGTAGTAGGAGACAAGCGCTCCTTCGTTGTACCGCTCAAGCATGTTGTCCCAGATGCAGTGACCCTCATAGAAGCGGCCGTGCGAACTGAAACTCTGCTTGACCCGCTGCGACGACCTGACCGACGTTGATGTGCCGTCGTTGGTCGTCCAGCTGCGGCCGTCGGGGAAGTTCATCAGTATCGAGGATGTGACGTTCCTGCCCGGATTCGCGTAGATGACCGCCGGGTACAGGATGCTTCTGCTTATCTGCGCGGTGTCCATCGCCGCGTTCCGGAGCATGATGTGGCCAGCAAACGATTCGTTGCCGCTCATGACCATGACCACGGGGTCACGGATGACCTGTTCACGGTCCGCCACGAACATGTACGCTTCCTTGCCCTCAAGGTCAAGGCCGTACTTGGCGGTGATGTTACCGTAGATGGCCTCCTGCGCTCCGCCAAACCAGCGCCTGTGCTGGTCAAAGCCGATCGGTGGGAGCGCCTGGTTCTGTAGCAGGTTTTTGAGTGCTTCCACCAGGTCGAACGGTTTGCTCATCTTGTGCAGATGACCCGTTGCCAGGCAGCCGTGGTAGTAGTCGCCCATCTCGTAGGTGCTCACGCGTCCCTTGTCGAGATAGTTGACCGCCTGCGGTGCTTCCATGCCGATGTCGAAGACCGGGCTGCCGTGGTAGGCGGCTATCATGGCCGACGGTGCGAAGAATCCTTCCTTGGCCGCGGTTGACGTCACGGTGATGTAGTTCTCGGATGCGCTGTATCCCTTGATGGCGTCCACGACTTCCTGCATCGTCGTGTAGGTCGTGTCAGCGCCGACATCGGCACTGCTGGCTTCGCCGATGTTGACGAAGATGATGTTGCTGACGCCGAGGGTGTCGAGCGCGTCCTGCGTGTCGGAGGGAACGCTGTCCGGGTTCACGTAGAGCAGCGGGGCGTGGTTGAGCGATGCGATGACGGCGCCGTTGGCCGCCGAAAGCTGCGCGTTGCATCTATCCGGGTTATGTGTTCGTACCTCTGCGGTGACCTGCACGTTCACGGAGCCGGTTGCCTGTCCGGTCGGGTGCTGCACCACGACGGCGTGCCATTTGCCTTCGCTGGGATTGTGTACTTCGACCGAGCGGGTCGTCGATGGATCGGGCCGCCACTTGCGGAATTCGTCAAAGTTGTGCTCCCAGTGGCCGCCGTTCCAGTGATGGATCGGCTCGGGTTCGCCAACCCAGTGGGGCAGGTTCGGGCGTCGGAGGACGCCTTCGGGGTCGATGAGGTAGACCATCACGGTGGACGGGCTGTCGGTGGTGACGGTGACGTTGATGCTGGAGCCGGTATCATCGATGGGGATGTCGAACCGCTGGCCCGGATACTTGCTGATGGTGAGCTGGTCCATACCCCCGGTGCCAGTGACATATGGCGCGTAGAAACCGGGCATAATCACGGGGTAGAACGTATCGGAGTCATGGCCGGCTCCGTCGTAGGGATGCGGCCACCAGTCCTCCTGCACGTTCTCATACCGCGGGGTGATAATGCCGGTGTCATACTGGAATCTGTCACCGGTGGCTTCCATGTATATGCCGCCGACGTTTTTACCCAGGAACATGGGAACGGCGCTCTTGCCGTCGACGTTCTTGAACCGTGAGTCGTCCGGTGAAAGCGTCATCCGGTCCGGTGTCGTGCTGAGCGAGACGCTGGTGTCAACGACCGTCTCCACGGAGTCGTCCATTTCGCCGTTGCTGCCGTCGGGGACGACGACTGCGGTGTCGGCGGAGTCCCACTTGTCGGTGGCGATCTGCGCCGCCGCCTGGACGGGCTCGCCGGGAACGACGTACTCCTCGGCGGTCATGCCGTGCCGGCCCAGGTAGGTGTTCCAGTCGTCGAGCAGATACTGCGTGGTATCATCCACGGTGCCAAACCACCAGGTCTTGCTGCTGTCTCCCTGGTAAACGATGGGGGACACGTAGCGGTCGCCGCCGTCCAGATAGTTGGCGGCGGGAACGGCTGCCGCGTAGCCGAATTCGTCTTTGTTGCTGCCGGGGTCGTTGTTCACGATGAATGTCTGTGCAATCGGTGTCACGTCGGGCTGGGGTATGGGCGCCGGGGGCTCATTTACGGAGCCGCCGACCTGGAGCTCGAACGCGTAGGGGCCAGAGCCGTACAGGAAGTAGTCATCCGGCCATTTCGACGTGTCGAAGCCCGGCCAGATGTCGATTTCCATGGTCCAGGTGCCCGTCATGTCAGCCGGGTATTCAAGGGTATCGTCGCCGTAATACATCCCTTCATGAGCGAGCTCGCCGTCGGGGTTGTACAGGTGGACGTCGAAATCTGATTTCAGCGCGTTGACCGTCAGGTCAACCTTGATGCCCTGGCCGCTGGATGCGTCAAAGCTGTACCAGTCCGCCCAGTCGTCGCTGTCCAGGTAGCCCTCGTAGCTGCCCGGCGAGATGGACGCGGCGCTGTTCATGCTGTTGCCGGCGTCGCCGCCGGTGCCCGCATCGTTCTGCCCGCTGACCGTTATCTCGAGATCGTAGCTGCCGGCACTGGCACCATCCGGCGTGTACGCCCGGATGAAATAGTTGCCGGTGGTTTCAGCGGTGGCGCTGAACGACGTGCCCGATGCCAGCGTGGTTTCACCGGTGGAATCGATGAGCTCCATCTCAAACGCTGAGATGGACGCATCAATGGTCTGCCCTGCCTGCACGGAGAAATAGTACCAGTCGGCGCTGTCACCGCTGGGGTCAAGCTGCCCCTCGGTGCCCCGACCCGGCGCCTTGTCCTCAGGCTCACCCGGATAGACGGGGAACGCACCGTAGATGTTGTTACCCGCATCGGTATGCGAATTCATATCGTTCTCATTCTCGTCAGCTGCCGCACTCTCAGCCTCCGGTACTTCGCGTATTGATTGGTCAAGAACGTACGGTTTGTCGTCTCCGTCATCGTTGGTATCGAGATCAATGGTATCTGCTGGCTCTGTCGGCGATGACTGTGTGTGGTGTTCTTGGCCAGTCATGGGGATGGCCGCGAAACCCATGCCTATCATGAGTATCGCTACCAACACTCCTAATGCTGCTTTTGCCTTATGTTTCCTCATTTTATGGCCTCCACTAACATATGTTACGGCGATATTTAAAATTAACTGATACAGATAACTGATAACAGGGTGGTTACAGATTTGCTGGTTTTTCGTCTGTATTTTTTCGTTGTGCAGCAGGCG
>CAZQNC010000061.1:0-7797 GCA_964594625.1 uncultured Thermoplasmatales archaeon
CGACAGCGAGTCAAGCATCGGGAGCACATTTGCCGCCGGCGAGCTCGACCTCAAGGTAGATTACGAGGGATACTACAACAAACCCGTTGACGGTGACCCCAACCACGGCGAATGGGACGAAAAAGACCTCCAAGAAGGCGACAGGTTCTTCAACCTGCAGGACGTCAAACCCGGCGACTACGGCGAGGGGACCATCAGCCTGCATCTCTACGACAACGACGGCTACCTCTGGATGCAGGGCCGTAACCTCGTTGACAGCGACGGCGTAGACACCGAACCCGAGCTACAAGTCGACCAGACGCCCGGCGGCGAGGGAGAACTGGCCGAGAACACCAAGGTCACAATATGGTGGGACTACGACGGCGACAACATCCTCGACGGCGACCAGCCCGTGGACATTGTGCTCAGCATCGACGCATCCGGCTCGATGTATTACGAGCAATACGGCGGCGTCGTGGACGGCGTGCCGGTGATAGAATACGTGGAAGACGCGGTCATCGGCTTCATCGACCGGCTGCGTGACGAAGACGTTGACGCCCTGATTGGCCTGGTATTCTTCGACGGATTCATGCCCGATACCAACGCAGGCGTACCGCAGATAGCGACCTATGGCATGGAGGACGTCGGCACCCTGAGTCTGCCGGACTTCAGCACCGTCGTCGAAGACCTGACCAATCCCAACGGCGCCATAAACACGGGTACAGCTCTTCCGGAGGGTATCAACGAAGCGCAGGCACTGCTCGACTCGCAGGGACGGCCCGATACCAAAAAGGTCAACATCATCCTGACCGATGGTGAGCCCTGGAAGGCCGGCAGCCTGCCCGACAGCAGGTTCGCCGCATCCAGACAGGCAGCCGACGACGCCCGCGCCGACCTGACGAACAATCCGCCGACAGACGTCTACGTCATCGGAACCCCCCATAAGGACAGCCGGGCGACACAGCTCATCGAGGACATGGCAGGCCCGGCCGGTACCAGCAGCAGCAGCGGCCCATACCCCGGCTACTACTTCAACGTTGACAGCCTCCTCCTGGTCGACATCCCATTCACGGTGTTCGTATACGCGCTCGCCGAAAAGATAATCTTCGAGGGTACGCTGGAAGAGGCCATGCAGGTGCTGTCAACCGGAGACGGGATACCGCTCGACGGTTTCATCGGAACAGTATACGATTACACCGCCGACCCGGAGGACGACCCGGACCGCGAGCCGTTCACGGCATGCACGACCTACTACATCGGCGTCAAATGGTGGATACCGCTCGATGTCGGCAACGTGATACAGGGCGACACCGCAACGTTTGACCTTGGCTTCTACGCGCAGCAGGCCAGAAACAACGACGGCAGCGGCCCATACGGCGGCACGACGCCATGAGGACGACAGATAAAAACCCGGCAGATGATTCCCAGGCAATACGGGAGAAAAATCCTTTCTCCCTCCTTTTCCCTCTTTATCTTTAGAATCACCATGCAAAAAACCACGCTGAAAAGCATGCTCATCCTGGCCATATCGGCCGCCCTGGTAGCGGGAACGCTGCCACCCACATATTCCACATCCCGGCTATCAGACAGCGAAACCGGCAGCGGGCTGTTCGTTGCCGGCGAGCTCGACCTCGAGGTCAACGGCAACAACCCACATGCGGGGCCGCTCATCACCGTCAACGATGTGGCACCCGGGGAAACCTATTATCGTGACGTCGAACTCCACCTGACCGGCGACAGCAATCCCGCCCACGCCTGGATATGCTTCGAAAAGGTGCAGGCCGCCCCGCCCGACGGTGGCGGCGACGCGGGCGTCGTCCACACCTACGGCGACGAAGAAACGGAGGGTAGCATCGGCGTGGAACGCTCAGACGGTACCACCGTCATGTATATCTACGAAGCGAAGCCCGCCTGTATCAAGTTCGAAGACCCTACACGCCAGCTCGGGGAAGATGACACCGTCGGAATGACCGACACCTTCGTCGTCACCTTCCATGACGGCTGCCTGCCGATAGGCGGAACGGTAAAAACAGGAACTGGAGACGTATCGTTCACCCTGGCGGCCGTCGGCGATGAAGCCGAAATTTACTACGCCGGCACGCTCACATACACCGTCACCCTGATGGAAAAAACCGGTGACACCTACACCTTCAACGTCACCAGCATCGCCAAGCCCGGGCCGACGGCGCTCAGCCACATCGAGCTCTGCTTCAGCGAATGCGGCAACAGCTGTCTCAACGACTACGTCGACATCGACCTGTCCATCACCGACCCGGAAATCGGGGCAACCCACGTGCTGCTCTCCTTCGACGACCACAAAAACCTTTCCTGGCTCGACGGCCAGTGCATCCCGCTGACCGCGCCCGGCGGCATCTCCGCGCTGCAGCCCTGCACATCCTACGTCGTCAACGTCAGCATGCACATCTGCGGCACACAGGCCGAGATAACCGGGCGGGGCGTCGAATTCGAGCTCGCGTTCCACGTGGAGCAGGCCCGCAACGGCGGCGCCGGGCTGAGCGACACGGAGACAAGCGAGGGCAACACCATCATCGCCGGCGGAGGCGGCCCATAAAAAAAGAAGGATATCATGAAAAAAGACAGAATGTTTACCGTCCTGCTCGTCGGCCTCGTCGCCGTCTTCGTGCTGGCGTTCGTCTTCCTGCCCATGGCCAGCCAGTCATCGCGCTGGTACATCGTCAACTCCGGCTCAATGGAGCCAGCCCTGCATGTCGGCGACGTGGTCTACGTCGCGGGGAAAGATGCGGACGACATCGCGGTCGGCGACATCATCAGCTTCAGGCAGCAGGATATCACCATCACCCACCGCTGCATCGACATCGTGCAGAAGGGCAACCAGACCGTGTTCCAGACGAAGGGCGACGCAAACGAGGAAAACGACTCGTTTACCGTCACGGCAGAGCAGCTCGTCGGGAAGGTGCCCGCCACCCGGCTGCTCGGCCGGACCGTGTACGCCAAGGCACCCCGCCTCGGCTACCTCTCAGAGTTCGTGCGCACCCGCCTCGGGTTTTTCCTGCTGGTCATGATACCCGGCTACTCGCTCATCGGCATGGAGGCATACAACATCTTCAACGTCCTGCAGGGCATGCCCTACAAGAAAAACGGGTACACGTTGTATCGGTCGCAGCGCGGCCACTATTTCTTCGCCACAGAAAGCGAGAAAGGGACCGCGGTGCCATTGCCCGAGGGCTACAAGGTCGTCATCAGCCGGAAAACCGGGTTCCCGTTTCTCAAGCGGGCAAACGGCCACGGCGATCTCGAAATGTCGATGTGCCTGGACTGCCACGGCGTCTTCTACTACGAAAAAATCAACGGTGTCAACCAGGTCACCTGCCCGTTCTGCAGCGAGACATGGCAGGAAATCCTGAAAGGACCGGACAACGCCTGACCGGGGTTGCATCAACGGCGAAAAAAAGCACCGGCTGTACCTGGGGATAACCACCGTCTCCCGTCCCATATGGTGCGGGGATGAAACCATGCAGCGCAACCTCGGTAGCATGGGCCTTCACCTTTTAATGCTCGGGGACATGACAGCCGGCATGGCCTTTTTCATCGTAATCTTCGCCGGCTGATCCCTCACGCAGCCGTATCCGGCGGCGGAAACGACAATATAAAATAGGCGGGTTTCATTTAGCAGACATGCCGGTCATCACCGTTGACCTTGACGACCTCGCCAGCCTGCTCGGCACCCGGATGGAAAAAGAAACGCTGCTGGAGCAGATACCCATGCTGGGCGCCGACATCGAACGCGTCGACGAAAACGAGATAGCCGTCGAGTTTTTTCCCGACCGGCCGGACCTGCTGAGCGTGGAAGGGCTGGCCCGGGCACTCCGCTCGTTTCTCGGCATCCAGCCAGGCATGACCCGGTACGACATGGCAGCGCCAAACCTGGAACTGCACGTCGACAGCAGCGTCACAGCCGTCCGACCCTACATCGCCGGCGCCGTCGTCCGAGACATACAGATGAGCGAAGCACTCGTCGCCTCGCTGATGGAGATGCAGGAAAAACTGCACCTGTCCGTGGGCAAGGAGCGGAGCAAGATGGCCATCGGCATCCACAACCTCGACGCGGTCACCCCTCCCTTTACCTACAAAGCCGTCAAACCGAACGAGGTATCATTTATCCCGCTGGGCACCACCCGGGAGATGGACCTCGCCGAAATCCTGCAAAGCCACGACAAGGGAAAAACATATGCGCATCTGCTCGAAGACATGGACCGCTACCCGGTCATCGTCGACCGGCATGACAACGTGCTGTCCTTCCCGCCGGTCATCAACGGGGAATTGACCGTCGTCGACCTGTTCACCGAAAACCTGTTCATCGACGTCACCGGCACCGAAAGGCAGGCGGTCACCACGGCGCTCACCGTCATCGCGGCGGCGCTGGCGGAGCGCGGCGGCAGCCTCGAGCAGGTAACCGTGGTGGACGATGAGGCAACGGCGACGCCTGATTTTACGCCGGGAGAGCGGGACGTTCCGCTTGCCGACATCTCACGGCTGCTCGGCCGGGACATGGAGGACAGCGTGGTCAACGCGGCCCGGAAGATGGGCTATGACGCCCGGCTGGACAGCGGTGCTTTGCACGTGTCGGTGCCATCCTGGCGAACCGACATCCTGCACGACGTCGACGTCGTCGAGGACATCGCCATCGGGTACGGCTACAACGCGTTTACCGCGTCGATGCCCCGGTCTATGACCTATGGCGGCAGCATCTCCCATGACGCGTTGCATGAAACCATGGTCGGCCTGGGCTTCAACGAGGTGGCCACGCTGTCACTGTCCGGCATGGAGGAACAGTTCGAGCGGATGCGACTGGAGCCGGTCGAGCACGTGGCCATCGACAACCCGATTTCGCAGCGGCATACCCTGGTACGGGTGTCGTTGCTGCCGTCGCTGCTCGAGATTCTTTCGAAAAACAGGCATCACGACCTGCCGCAGCAGATATACGAGGTCGGCGACACCGTGGATATGGATGAGATGCCGCGCAACCGGCTGAGGCTCGCCGGGGTTAAAATCGCCGCGAAAACCGGGTTCACCGAATGCAAGTCAATCGTGCAGGCCATCCTCAGCAATCTCGGCGTAGACGCCGGTGTCGAAGCCCGCGGGCATCCCTCGTTCACCGGGGGACGATGCGCCGCCGTCGTCCACGATGGAAGCCAGCTGGGGTACTATGGGGAGATACATCCCGCGGTGATAACCTCCTTCGACCTGGAATACCCGGTCATCGCCTTCGAGCTGTCAGCCGAGGTGCTCACGGCGGCGTCGCAGCACCAGTAGCACGGCGGCGAGCCCGCCAACGGCGGCCAGGATTCCGAAGCCGGGAACACGCTGCAGGTCGGGCCGGTCCGGCCATCCCTTTAAGGGAGAGGCTTTCACGCCGACGGAGCTGTCCTCCTCGACGTTGTAGGTGTACGTCTGGTCGGCTGATACTGTCCGATGGCTGAGGTCCCAGCCGTAGTCGATGTCCTCGGGGAGTACGTAGTAGTCCTGTACCTCCGCGTACAGCTGCAGCGTGTTCTGCTGCCCGGGCTGCCATCCCTGAAATGCGGCGGAAGTGTTGTACACGTATTCGCCGCCGAAGGAATCGTAAAACGTGGCGTTGACCTCGGTGTCGTTGTTGACCACGTAGTAGACGCGTATCCGATCTCTCCGGTCGTCGTCATCGAAGCCGGCCAGCACGTTTTTATCGAGACGTATCTGGATGTCGGTCGACGCGTCGATGGAGCTGCCATCGTCGGGCGCATCAATGTAGAGCAACTGCCCGGTGAACGAAAAGGTGCCGTTTTTCCCTGCCCGTGTATGGCCGGCACCGTCGGTGGCATTGATCCGGTAATGGTACACGCCCTCTGCCCCGGCAAAATCTTTCTCCGTCTCGTTGGCGGCATCCGGAAACATATACGCGTACACCGCCTCTATCGGGTTGTCCATCACCCGCGACATGGTGGTATCTCCCCTGGAAACGGTGAGCCGGACCTCGCTGACATCGGTGTTGTCCGTCACCCGGGCGGTGATAAACACCCCGTCCCCGGCCTGCTGCACGGAGGGGAGCACCGTGCTCTCTATCTCCGGCCCGGATGCATCATAAAACGGCGGGTTGACCGACAGGATAAAAATAGCGAGCCAGGTAAAAAAATAGAAGGCGATGGAGCCAAACCATTCCTTTTTCCCGAACGCTGAGATGTCGATGTTGAACAGCTGCAGCAGCTTGACCAGGAACCCGATGGCACAGACGGCCAGCACAAAGGTCAGCGCCCAGCGCAGCCCTGCATCGATGGAACGCCAGGCAAGATGGCAGACGATGGCCATGACGATGCCGAAGCCAAAGGAGATAAAATAGGTTTTCGCCTTCCGCTTCTCACCCGCGATGAACTCGTCCTCGTCGAACTCGGGCATCTCGAACTCGTATTCGTCGTCCTGCTGCTTCTTTGCGCTCATTGCCAATATGGATGACGGGATATATTAAAGAGTTTTCCCTCTGTCGGTGAAATGCTCGTAGCCGCGGTGCTCCAATGTCTCTGTTCCGCTGTCCCGCCGGAGCTGCAGCTGCTGGTCACCAAGAACCTCGCCGACGACGGAAACCGGGCAGTCGACGGCCTGCAGCGCCCCGGTCACCTGCTCATGCGCTATGGGGGGAACCGTGAACAGGAGCTCGTAGTCACCACCGTCGTACAGGGCGTGCTCCAGCGTCGCATGAGATGAAAGCGGCACCCTGTCCGCGTCCACTGTGAAGCCGCACCCGTTGACCCTGGACAGCTGGTAAAGCGAGGCGGCCAGCCCGTCGGAGATGTCCATCGATGCGTGGACGGCCTGCGTTGCGGCCAGCGCCCGGCCGGCATCAATGCGGGGTTCCACGTGCAGCAGGTCATGCAGCGCCGCCATATCAGACCCGTCGCGAAGACAGTCGAGCGCCCGGCCGGCCCGGCCCAGCGTGCCAGTCACGCAGACCAGGTCGCCCGGTGCGGCATCCGTGCGGGACATGTAGGCATCCCGGTGCATCCGGCCGAGGGCCATGCCGCAGAGCGTTACCTCCTGCATTTCCTTGGTGTCGCCGCCGATGACCGAGGTGTCATAGGTGGTAGCACACTCATGCGCCCCCGTGGCAAAACCCTCGAGAAAATCCGCGTCGAGCGACCCGGGCAGCCCCAGGGAGAGCAATACGCCGAGCGGACGGGCGCCCTTGCCGGCGAGGTCGCTCAGGTTGATAGCCACCGTGAACCAGCCCATCTGCCGGGACGATGCCCCCGGGGGAAAATGCGACGTCTCGTTCACCATATCCGACGTGACCATCAGAACGTCGTCGCCATCCGCTATGGTCGCACAGTCATCCAGGGATACGGAGCCATAGATGTCGGCCATGATATCGATGGCCCGTCGCTCGCCGATGTCGCTGAGCTTCATACCATGACATCAGCAGGGCCGCATATAAAAGCTGGCGCTCCAAAACCTTTATTACGGACGGCGGCTTGCCTGCATGATGGACGAATGGCCGGCATTTCCCCTGCATGACAACACCGAGCATGTCCGCCGCATGGTCGCACGCTATTTCACCATTTACGGGGAACGGGAGGACGAGGCCTACAGCTACTATGTGGACATGCCGCTCGAAGCCGACGTGCTGCAGCAACGGTTCGAGCAGCTCAGGCTGGACCTCAAGGAGGAGCGCTACGTGCCGTTGCTGCGGCGGGAGCAGGGCGAATACGTTTTGCGGGTGGTGAAGCAGCCCCGGCAGAAGACCCGGCCCGAATGGCTCAACCTGGTCCTGTTTTTTGTCACCGTGGTCACCACCATGCTGTCGGGCTC
>CAZQNC010000062.1:0-7724 GCA_964594625.1 uncultured Thermoplasmatales archaeon
TACCTTTTCCCCGCTCTGCTTCATGTAAGCCGCTGCGGATACCGGCGTAACATATTTCATCCCCTCTCCGTTTCATATGGTATGTATCATCTGCTGTATCCCCTCCGGTCGTTTCTCATCGTGAGCGGCACCGGGACGCCGGACGTGATGACCGCCGACTGGGTTACCGTTATCTCCCGGAAGCCATTGCTCGTCGGCGTCTCCGTTGCGCCGGGCCGGACCACCCACGAGCTCGTCAAAAAAGAGAAAGCATTCGTCATCAGCGTTCCATCTAAAGAGATGCTCGATGACGTCTGGACGGCCGGGACGAAAAGCGGCCCCGAAAAGACAGGCCGGATGGACGTGACGTTCACGCCGTCACAAAAGATACCCGTCCCCGGCATCGCCGAAGCGCTCGCCAACATAGAATGCCGGGTCGTGGACAGCCCCACCTACGGCGACCACACCCTGTTTGTTGCAGAGGTCGTCGGCCACAGCGTCGACAGCGACGCCTACGACGGCACCACGCCATCGAGGCCGGAGCGCTTCCTCGCCCACATCGGCGGCAACCGCTTCGTGTGCTTCGCCGATACAGAGATGGAGCCGTAGGGTCATCGGAGCGCCGTGCCCGTAGCGGTGAAGGCGTGCTGCTCGAGCTTGCTTTTTCTGCCCCCTGTCATGTCCGATGACGGCGCCGCACCGGCAGCGGTACAGAGGTTGCCGTCCCGGGTCACGGTGCTCCGGCTGATGCGCCGTTTCCAGCAGTGCCAGAGCCGGCCCTTGCCGATTTTTGCGTAGCGGAACAGCTCCCGGCCGCAGGCCGCGCAGGTGACAGATATCATGCCTGTTTTTGTGCCATCCGGGTGTTCAAAACGTTTGAGGCGTAGAAAAGAAGGAGAAAAAGGGGAAGAGTGGGGTAAGCGTGGGGTTTTAGACCCAGCCGCGAGTGCGCGCGGCCTTGGCGACGCGTCCGATGCTGACGATGTAGGCCGCGGTGCGCATGTCGATGTCCGTGTCCTTGTCTTCCAGGTATTCTTTCTGGGTGTTGTAGACGTCCCAGAAGGCCTTGGCCATCTTGTCGTCAAGTTTCTCGTAGGTTTCCTCGTAGTCCCAGTAGTAGCCGTTGATGTTCTGCACCCATTCGAAGTAGCTGCAGGTGACGCCGCCGGCGTTCGCCAGGAAGTCGGGGAGCACCATGACGCCGTTTTTGTGCAGTATCCTGTCCGCCTCGGGGGTCGTCGGGCCGTTCGCGAGCTCCAGGATGATCTTGGCCTTGACGTCGCCGGCGTTGTCGCCGGTGAGCACGTTTTCCAGCGCCGCCGGAACCAGGATGTCGACGTCCATTGTGAGCAGGTCCTCGTTGGATATCTGCTCCGCGCCGGGATAGGCGGTTATCTTGCCCTCGTCTGCCTTGACGTTCATGGCCTTGTTGCAGGGGATGCCGTCTTCGACGTAGATGCCGCCGCTGGAGTCGCTCAATGCCACGATCTTGGCGTTGCGGAACAATCGTTTCAGCAGCAGATGTGCATACTGGCCGGCGTTGCCGTAACCCTGTATGGCGATGGTGACGCCTTTATCTGCGGGCGTTGTCTCCTCGAGTTTCTGCAGTTCGCCGTAGGCCTTGTGCATCTTGCCCTCGTTTTCCTTGAGGGTGACGCCGCAGCATTTCGCCGCCTCGCGCAGCACGAACATGCCGCCGCGGGCGGTGGCGTCCATACGTCCCTTGCTGCCGCCGACCTCGAGCGGCTTGCCGGTGATGACGCCGGGCGCGTTGTAGCCGACGATGGTGCTGTATTCGTCCATCATCCAGGCCATGATCTGCGGGGTGGTGTACACGTCGGGAGCCGGCACGTCCTTTTCGGGGCCGATGAACCGTCCGAGCGCGCGGATGTAGCCGCGGGCCAGCCGTTCTTTTTCGCCGTCGCTCATCTCCTTGGGGTTGCAGATGACGCCGCCTTTGCCGCCCCCGTAGGGGATGTCGACCACGGCGGTCTTCCAGGTCATCCAGGCTGCCAGTGCCTTGACCGTGTCCCCGGTTTCATCGGGATGCCATCGCAGGCCGCCCTTGGTGGGTCCGAGTGCGTCGTTGTACTGGCAGCGGAAGCCGATGAAGGTCTTGGTGGAACCGTCGTCCATTTTTACCGGGATGGTGATGCGCAGGAATCGCTTCGGCTCGCGCAGGTAGGCGTGCATGTCCTCGTCAAGCCCCATGGTTTCTGCTGCTCCGTCCAGCTGCTGCTGGGCTATTTTAAAAGGATTCAGTTCTTCTTTCATGGTAATCCTCGGCGGTAATACAGTCATGGCATTTAAACTTAATAGACATGTGGTAGCAAGTAACATGCAAAAGCATATAAAGCGACGCAAATTTCCGTGTGTCAGTCCATGACGCATAAAAAAGAGCCTCCGGGTCGTCAAAACGGGTGTGATGTCTATGGAGAGAGGAAGCTATCGGGCAGCTGCCGGCGCATCGTCGGGCATTATTCCTCAGTTTCTCCGCTCGCTCCTTGGCGGTAAAGAAGCCCGGGAATCCCTTTTCTCTCTTATTTTTGCCACCTTCGGCAACCTGCTCACCGGGACCATCCTCGGCATTTCCACCTCCCAGCTTGAGCTGCTACCGGCACTTATCGTGCTCATCCCGCCGGCCATCGGCATGCGCGGCAGCGTGTTCGCCTCGCTGGGCTCCCGTCTGGGTACGTACCTGCACACCGGCCAGCTGAAACCCGATTTTACGGGCAGCCGGCTGCTCAGGCAGAACGCGGGCTGCTCCTTCATCCTCACCGTCCTGATGAGCATCTACCTGGGCCTGCTGGCCACCATGGTGGCCGGCGCGCTGGGATTGCAGGTCATGCTGCTCGACATGGTGCTCATCGCGCTGCTGGCCGGCGTGCTCTCCGCCGGGTGCATGCTCCTCTTCACCATCTTCATCGCCTTTTACAGCTACCGCCGGGGGCTCGACCCCGACAACGTCACCACGCCGTTCATCACGCTGGCCGGCGACATCGTCACCCTTCCGTTGCTGTTCTTTGCCCTCTGGGCGGTCCTGCACATGGACGGAACGGCCAAGCTCATACTCGCGGGGGCATTCGCCGTTCTCGCCGTGGCAGCCGTCATCATCCCGTTTACCCGCCTCTCGAAACCGTACTGCCGGCGCATCCTGCTGGAAAGCGTTCCCATCCTGCTGGCCGCCGGTCTCCTCGGCACCATCTCGGGCTCGGTGCTCGGCGGCTCCTACGAGGGGCTCATCGGCGTGGGCGGCATCCTCATAATGATTCCGGCGTTTCTCGAAGACGGCGGCGCCATCGGCGGCATCCTCGCCGCCAAGTTTTCATCGGCCCTCCACCTCGGCTCGCTGGAATACGCCCGGTTTCCCCCGGCGCGGGCGCAAAAGCTGTTTGCCATCATGCACGCCATCGGCCTGCCCGTGTTCGCCCTGCTCGGCGTCATGGCGTTTTTCATCAGCGGTATCATCGGCGCCGCCTCACCGTCGCTCCTCGTCATGACGGGAGCGGCCGTCCTGGCGGGCGAAATCCTCATCCTCGCGGTGAACTTTATCGCCTACTACGCGTCGATGGTCGCCTTCCGCCTCGGGTTCGACCCCGACAACGTCACCATTCCCATCATCACCGCCCTCATGGACAGCCTCGGCACCGGCGCCCTCATCGGGGTGCTCCTTCTGCTGGGAACCCTGTAACTATTCTTTTCCCGGCATGGAGCCTAAAAACGATTTCTTTTCGCCATTTTTCTGCTCCGGCGGCTGCCGTATCCGCCTCGGCGGAGGCCGCGGTGACTACCTGACCGTCGGCTTGTACTCCTGCATCTTGTCCAGTGCCTGCTCGATGCCGTCCACCCGGCTGACCGAGTAATACGAGGTCTGCACCTCGCCGTCCTCCTTCGCGATGACCTTGAGCACGTATCCACCGTCGGTCTCGTAGACGATTTCCCGGGCGATAATCGTGCCGGTGATATCCTCAGCGCTCTCCGCCCGCCGGATGGGCGCCTCGCCGCCCTCAGCTGCTTTTTCCCTTTCAGGGATGGCTTCCATGTCCTCCCGCTGCAGCATGCCCTCGTCGATGTACTCCTCGATTTCCTCGAGGCTCTCCGGGGCGGTCTTCTCCCAGTTTTTCTCGATAACCCGTTCATCGCCGTCGCCAAACGCGTCCGCCTCAGCCGCCTTCTTTTCCTCGTAGGAGAGATAAAACTCCGGCAGCGTGTACATTTTTTTCTCGATGGCCGTCTCCTCCGCCTGGCCCGCCTCGGACATCAGGACGCCGGAATAGGTGGCCTCCTCCGCCTCCACTTCCACGTTTCGCTCCTCTATCTCCTGGCCGATGTCCCAGAACTCGTCTTCCTCCACCATCTCCTCTTCCTCGATCTCAACCTCGACGTCCTCGCCGGGTTCCAGAAACCGCTTGATTATACGGGGTACACGCATCTCAGCACCAGTATAGAGAAGGCGTCCCGCCTTATAATGTTTTTCGATACCCCGGCGCCGGACACCTGCCCGGCCCACGTCTATTCTCCGTCCAGCCGGCGGAGGATATCCGTTATCTCCCCGTGCGTCTCAGCTACAGGACGGTCGGTATCCACGATGTGCCAGCCTTCCACGAGACGGAGCGCCCTGTTCCGGGCCTCCCGTAATCCCTCCAGCGTCTCAAACATCTCCTGCTCCCTGCGGAGGCTGACCCGCTCCAGCGACACCGCCGGTGGCGCATCCAGATAAAACATGTACGACGAGGTCGGCAGAAACGTGGCAAACACGCTGTACAGCACCCTGGCAACGGGAAACGGCAGATAGGCCACCCCCAGCAGATACCGCACCATGATGAAGGTATCCGCCCGGCCATAAAACCGCCGGATGGACCGCACCACGTCCAGGGCATAGTACACTGACGCCTTCACATGGTTCAGCTTTCCCCGGCCCAGCAGCGCCCGCTTCGCCCGCCGGCCGTACACGTTGTCATCGGTGGGATGCGACCGGACCAGCACCATCTCCCCCTTTGCCTCATAGTACCGCCGGATGAGCTCCGCGTGCGTATCCTTGCCGGCACCGTCCATCCCGTCAACCACGATAAACCGCATGGTTACACCAGCAGATAATAGAGCAGCGCCGCCGACAGCGACGTCGCCAGGTTGTCCAGTCCACGCGGGGTCAGCGCCTCAGCCAGCGTCGCCGCCGCCCCCACCAGGGGAAGCACGTAGAGCGAGGGCAGCACCGCGCCGTGGAAGTAATGGTAATAGCCGACAGCCACCCCGGAAACGGCGACGGTGGCGACCAGCATGGTCAGCGAGCCGACCACGCTCTTTTTATCGCCGCTGATGTTATAGGTGCGACGGCCGTATCTGATGCCGACGAGCGACGCCAGTCCGTCACCGTAGGACATGGCCACGATGCCAATCGCTATCACCGCCGGCTGCTCGAAAAACACCCATGCGAGCACCGTCCACGAGATAGCGTAGTAGACCAGCCCCAGCCCGTGGCCTGCCGCCGATGTACCGGACACCACGTGCAACGGCGAATAGGGGCTCACCAGAAACGTGAGCAGGATAAACGGCGCCGCCGCAACCAATGACATCACCCAGGCCTGCTCAAACAGGGGCAGGATAAAAAAGACGTTGCCCACCATGATATGCAGGAACTTACGGCTGAACAACGGGTACCCGGTCAGCACTTTTTCAGAGATAAAAAGCAGCACGGCAACATAGGCGTACACGGCCAGCACGCCGACGACATCCCCGGATAGCATGCAGTATCCGTATAGCCGCTCAGTATATAATGGGTGTTATTTCGCGTGCCCTTTCAGTCCTGCGGCGAGTAGCTGAAGCGGCGGCAGTACCGCCGCATGCGCCTGCAGATGAAGCCGTTCAGGGTGCGCACTCGCGGAGCCGTATCGGTATCGCGAGGCTGGATATATCCCTCGGCGTCGAAGGAGGTATTAAAGTCGAAATGGCCGAGGATACCGCTGACGGTCTCGGTGGGATGCCGGCAGAGCTCCTCATAGGTTACCGCAACATAGTCCTCGGCTGGCAGCCAATCGATGTTGTCCACATAATACCGGCCGGCCCTGGCGTTTCGCTGAAGCATGTAGAGCAGTCCAAGCGGGATATACGGGGAGAACACCCGTCTGAAGAACTGACGGAGAAGTGGGTTGTCGTATGCCTCATCATATTTGTTGAAAATCAAGGCGAGGTAGTCGTTTTTCTGCCTGAAAATCTGTCGCAATCCCCGCATCTGTGAGTCCAGTACGTCGACGGGATGCCGGTGGATGAAGACAAACCGCGCGTTGGGGAAGAGCCGTTTGACCCGCACGAAGTTGCCAAAGTCAAAAGGGTTTTTCAGCAGCACGGGACGGCCGTTGCCAGCCATGAACGCAATTTTTTTACAGAGCAGCGAAAGCCGCCCGCTGTTTTGCTCCGTAAGGTTCCAGGGAAACCCGCGCTCCGGCAGCATGAAGCCGTATTCCGTCGGCTGACAGGGACCCACCGACAGGCTGTCAGCCTCCCGTGTGTCCACGCCGTGTCGCTCAAAATAGGCCGCTATCTCATCTATCGCCGCCTCTTTTCCGCCGTCGAAATGATGCGACAGCAACCGGTCATGATACAGCACATGGTACAACGTCACCACGTTAAACAGCCCCGTTTTATCCAGGACCCGGTAGAGAATCGTGGTCCCCGAACGGGGAAACCCCAGTATAAACACGGGCCGGAACGACGTATCGGCCAGCCGCTCCATGTACAGGCTGTCGGGCGATGCCGTCACAAAAGAACACCTAGCCGGTCAAACCGGACGGGCATATAATAATGTGCCGCCCCCCGTCACATGAAGCGCTCAAACCGCTCCTTGCCCGCCTTGCAGATGGGGCAGACACCCGGCGGCTCCCCCCGCGCGCAGAGATAGCCGCAGACCTTGCACCGCCACACCGGCTGCGAAAGCTCACCGACGCTGTCCACGCTTTCCGTCTCCCGTTCCGCTTCCCGCTCCCCACGGGGCGGCCGGCGCTCCGGAATCGACTGCACCTCCCGCTCGCCGTCGAGCACCGCCTGCGACACATACAGCCCGCAGTAGCAGTTGCCGTACTCGTTGAGATCAGCATCGCGGTAATCGCAGGGGCAGATGATGTCCAGGTCTGCCTCCCGGTCGTCGGCGGCCAGCCGGCAGGGGCAGGCCCCGTAGCCGTAGCGTTTCTCGTTCACCAGGATGCCCCGGATGAGCTGCCGGGTCATCTCCTCATCCGGATTCAGATGATAGCCCGCCGCCTCGGCCTCCCGATCCAGTTTCTCGTAGCGCTCCCGCACCTCCTCGTCCGAAACAGCTACCTCATTCGGCATGGTCGAGCGCCTCCTTGATCCGGTCCTCCTTGTAGCCCTGGATGACCGTGCCGTTGATGATGATGGTGGGAAACCCGCCGGACGGGTTATGCCGCTCCATCCGCGCAACCGCTTCCTCCCGCTCACCGTCGCCCAGCCGGTCAACGTCGACATATCGGTAGGCGGCGCCCATCTTGTCCAGCAGCCGCTTCGTCCGCATACAAAAAATGCAGGTGCTCAGCGCATACAGTTCCACGTCGCCCTTATCCTCGCCGTCTACCTGTTTCATCCATTCACACATAGGCACACCTTCACGATTGATAAGCCACGACGGTATTTTATGTTTGCGCCGACAGGCACCCGACCATACACCTAACTGCCGATGTAGGAGCTGGTTTTGGGGGTGTGGTGTTTTCTGAGGCGGATGTTGTCGTAGCTGG
>CAZQNC010000063.1:0-7610 GCA_964594625.1 uncultured Thermoplasmatales archaeon
TTTACTCCAGTATCCTTACGTCGTGGATGACGACCTCGGTGGTCGGCCAGTCCTGCATGCCGTGTTTCATGGTGGTGTCCACGGAGGCGATGGAGCGCAGCGTGGCCATGCTGCCCACGATTTTGCCGAAGGCTGCGTAGCTGCCGTCCAGGTGGGGCTGGGCGCCGTCGCAGATGAAAAACTGGCTGGTGGCGCTGTCCGGGTCGCTGGTCCGGGCCATCGATATGGCGCCGTCGACATGCAAGACCTCGGGGTGGGTTTCCAGCTCGATGGGCCCGTAGGGGCTCTCCCGACGTGTGCCGTCGGCGGTGTAGCCGCCGCCCTGGATGACGAAGTCGTCGATGACCCGGTGGAACACCAGCCCGTCGAAAAAATCATCGGCGGCGAGCCGGACAAAGTTTTCGGTGGTGACGGGCATTTTTTCGTGTTCCAGGGCCAGCACCATGGCGCCGTGCGAGGTGTCCATCACCGCCAGGGTGACCTCGTCGAGGTCGTACGCCGTTGCTGCAGGCTGCCAGTCGGCGGCGTACAGCCAGGGCACCCGGATGTCGGGGTCCCAGGGCCAGTACAGGCTGCCCTGGATGACCTTGACGCCGCCGGAATGGTCCGCCCAGTGGTTGCCTCGCCAGCTGTTCAGCAGGGAGTTTTCCAGCCATACGTCGTGGTTGTTGTCCGCCAGGTTGTTGTACCGGATGGTGTTCAAAAACGCGGTGTCGGCGACGATGCCGGAGCCGTCGTACCAGTCCGCCGGGCCGCCCGTTGAGCCCCGGATGCTGTTGTACTCCACCGTGTTGCGCATCGTCGGGCCCGGCCCGAGCATGATCCCCCATTCCAGGTTGTCCTCCAGCCTGTTGTAGCGGACGATGTTGCCGTCCGAGTACACCTTGAAGGCCATCCCGCAGCCCGGGTGGCTGTAGACATGGTTGCCCACGATGGTGTTGCCCGTGGAATACGGCCAGAAGGTCATGCAGCAGAAGTTGTCATGCATGCTGTTTCCCGCGATGGTGTTGCCCGTGGAGGCGTTGAACACGAAGGCCAGGTTGGTGTTGTCGTGGATGTGGTTGCCCGTGAAGACGTTGCCGCTGCTGTGACGCAGGTAGACGCCGGTTTCCCGGTTGCCGCAGAGCTCGGTGTCCACGATACGGTTGCCGTCGCTTTCATCCAGATAGATGCCGCCCTGCTCGTAGCAGTAGCGCTCCCGGCCGTTGTCCCGGATGACACAGTTTTGTATGCGGTTGCCGTCGGAGGATATCCTGATGCCCGAGCGGTGGTCGTCGCTGCCGCCGCCCGTTACCGTGAGAGTCGAGATGGACACGTTGTCCGCCTGCACGGTGACCACGTCGCCGTTTCCAGAGCCGTTTATGACGGTCGCGGTTTTGTCTTCGCCGACCAGGGACAGCATGGCCGAAATCTGCACGGTTTCCCGGTACTCGCCCGGGTAGACGTAGACGGTGTCCCCGTCGCCCGCGGCGTCGACCGCTGCCTGTATCGTTGTATAGTTGCCCGCCCCGTCGCCGCCCACGTAGAGCGTGCCATCGTCGGCTGTTCCCCCGGTGGTCTCCGTCCATCCGGAATACGCCTGCTGCACGCCGGCCTGGGCTGGTATGATCAGCGCAGCAAGCAGAATAACACAGGTCAGTTTCGCTGCCAGTGACATGATATGATGCCTCCGTTAGTCTAAACCAGAGACTGTTTTTAAACCTTTATCCGGATGACCACATGTTTTTTATGCCCCTCCGGCTATCCTGTGCCATGGCCTCCGGTAATCTCATCGTCTACGCGTCGGTGCATCACGGCAACACCGCGCGTGTCGCCAGAGAGATGGCCGACGAGCTCGACGCGGTGCTGCAGCCGCCGGGTGAGACATCCGTGGAGGACGTCGCCGGTGCCGACCTGGTTGGCTTCGGGTCCGGCATCTACTTCTGGCGGCATCACCGCAGCCTGCTTCGGCTGGTGCAGCGGCTGCCGGCGATGCCGGCGAAAAAAGCATTTGTTTTTTCCACCCGGGGCGGGTTTCCGAGCTGGATCGGCCATCGCCGTCTCAAAAAACTGCTCCACCGGAGGGGTTTCACCCTGGCCGACGAGTTTTCCTGCAAGGGCTACGACACCTACGGCCCGCTCAAAATATTCGGCGGCATCAACCGGGGCCGGCCCAACCAGAAGGATATTGCAAAAGCGCGGCGGTTTGCCAGCGGCCTCCACGGAAGAGACTGACCTCCGCCGAAATAAACTGTTCCTGTAGGAAGGAGTGTAAAAACATCGTTAGTGAAATATGCTGATGAGAGATACAACTATTTTAAACACCTCCTAGATTGAAGGATAGCATGCCGGCAGATCTTTTCTCCATTCTGCAGAAAACCGCCCGGGAATACAATCGGTACCGCTCTCCCGAGGCCACGGCGGAGGTCCTGGAGGTGCGGCGGGACGGGTTTACCGTTCGCTTCACCGGCTCATTCTGCCGGACCTGCGGCTTCTACGACTACTTCGAAGATTTCCTGGTGTTCCTCGAGGAACACGGGAGGCAGGCCGACGTCGAGGCGATAGAGGAGGTGCCCGGGGGAGCAGATGTCGTTTTCCAGCTCGTTCAATAGCCTGCCAGCAGGAATCCCTCAGCGGGTGTCGCCAGCGTGAACTGATTTCGGCATGCTCACCGACAGCGTTTCCCACTGGCTTTTTTCACCTGCCGTATCCATGGTTCTTGCTCTGATGGCATGTGTTCCTGTCTCCTGCCAGGTGTTCGAAAATGTCACCGTCTCGCCGGAGGGATAGGGCCCCTGCCATGCAACAGCCGGGCACTGGCCTCCCCATTCAATCGAGTAATAGACATCGTCGCCATCGGGGTCGGCGGCTGCAAACGCGTATTCGTATTCCTCGCCGATTTTTCCGGATGAGGGACCCTCGATGGAGGGAGCCGCCGGCGGATGATTTCCGCTGTCGTTCCCCTGACTGTACAGGTCGGCGACTTCTTCTGACGTCAACGCCCGTTCGTAGATGCGCACGTCGTCTATTGCCCCCTCTGTGTACAGCGGCGTTGGATCATCTCTGGCGTCCCAGTATCCCCGGCCCATCCACAGCGCTTCATGTTTCACGGCGTTTTCGAAAAACTGGGAATATGAGGAGGTGCCGAAGTTGTAATTGCGGTCGACCATCTCTTCGCCGTTCAGGTAGCCGGTGTTGTAGTCCTCTCCCACGACGGCCACGAAGTGATACCATTCGCCCTCTGTGAGCGGATGCCATGAGTCATAGCAAAACGAGGGATAGGTGCAGCCATTTGCCCAGATGGTGAAATACAGTCGCTGCGAGCCACGATGAATCGGGCTGTGCCCGGCCTCGATGATGAGCCCCTGGTTGGCCGCGTCAAAAAAATTGGTGCAGGGATCCTCGGCGCCATAATAAAAGATGGGCGCGATGCCGTGACCCGTCGGGATATGGTCGACCCGGAACCATGCCGATATCGAACCCTGGCCGAGCTTCGCAAGCCGGGCGTGCATCGCAGATGTGTTGTGTGTTATCTGGACGTAGTCGTCGATGCCGTCCAATCCCAGCGCGCCGTCAAGCGGCCCGGAAATCCAGATACCGCCGTGTACGGTCCCGTGGAACCCGTTCCCGGAAATGTCGTGGGCTACGCTTCCGGCTCCTTCGTCGAACGTCCAGTGGGCGACCGGCTCCCCGATGCCGCCGGTGCTGCCTGGCGCCTCATCCTCTCTGGCCGATTGATCGTCAGCGTGCATGTCCGCGAGGACGACGAGTCCTCCCCCCGCGAGAATGAAAACGGCAACCAGCACTCCTATCTTTTTTTCTTCCATGTCATCATCTCACCATTTCCAACAGGACTTATAATTTATAAGTTATGGTACAAAGGTAAAAGGGAGGACGGTCTTCCCGCTTGTTCAGCATCCAGAGACACGCCGTGCACAGTAGTTCGGAAAGTAATAATTTATTAGCTATTTTTTGGAGGTATATGATGGCGCTATAGGAGGCGAAGAACGTGCTGAATGTGTCTTAACCGCAGCTTTTACCATCTTTTCCTCCACATTCCGAAGTACTGGTGCAGGGCAAACCCTTAAACATGGTTTTACCGTTGTTAACCACATGTCACAGCTTGTCTGCAGCAACTGCAAGGCCGTCTACCAGGCCGACGGGCAGAGCTGCCCCAGCTGCAACGCAGAGGGAGACCAGGTCTACGACTTCGACCAGAGCGACGAATACCTAAAGCAGGAGGCACAGCGCGTCATCGCCGAGCGGCAGAAGGCGGGCCTCGAAGGACTCGTCGGCGACCTCGCAGCCGTCATCATCAACGTCCAGCCCGACCGGCAACGCCAGGCCGTACGGGAGCTCCTCGCCGCCACCGGCCTCCGTTATGGAGAGGGATACGCAACCGACCGGTATACCACGCACGTCCTCAGAGCGCCGGCCGGCGCCGACTTCCTGGTACGGGCCCGAAAGCAGGACAACCCCTTCCGCCGGTACAACATCCATCCAAAATCGGAGCATCTGCCCGACACCCGCCTCGAAACCTTCATATTCGAGACACCGGACCTGCAGCAATACGTCGACATACAACAGAATCGGGGCATCACGTTCATGACAGATACACCCGTCGAAACCCCGGGCTACCGCTACATCCAGACCCCGCCATCCGAATACACGGGCAACGCCCTCGGCTTCATCGAATGGCAGCACGGGCGCCGCGACTTCACCCCTCGGAA
Organism: uncultured Thermoplasmatales archaeon; assembly: GCA_964594625.1. GTDB lineage: Archaea > Thermoplasmatota > E2 > UBA202 > DSCA01 > CAZESS01. The sequence continues at coordinate 4,710 of CAZQNC010000063.1, forward strand.
CGCCGCCTCTCTCGACTGGCAGCCCGAAAAACCAGACAGGCCATACCTGGGCAACGTCGGCCAGCTGGACCACACGGCAACCCGGGTCACCGCCGGGCAGCGCGACCAGGCCATCATCGAGTTCCTGGAGCTCACCAACTACCATTTCGACTTCGCCATCTACGTCAAACAGTTCAACTCCATCACCAACGTCGCCCGCCTGAGCAGCGACGCCTTCGCCATGGTGTTCACCTCCGGCATCGCGCCCTACAAAGACGACGAGACATCCGGCCCGACGGAGCGGTTCATCCACAACTACGGGAAACGCGTCCACCACATGGCGTTCCACACGGAACACATCAAGGATACCTTCGCCGGGCTCAAAGAAGACGGCATGGACTGGCTCATCGAGCTGGTCGGCTCACCCGACGAGGGTCTGCGGCAGACGTTCACCGCGCCGTCTGACAACACGTTGCTGGTCAACGAGTACATCCGCCGCTACGGCGACTTCGACGGCTTCTTCACCCGCAGCAACGTCACCAAGCTCACCGAGGCGACGACGAGGCAGTAGCATTTCAAAAACTACATATAGCGACGGGCGATAAACGCGTCGATGCAGATAAATCCGTGGAGCTCGGCCCAGTACCAGGACTACAACCGGCTGCGGGAGCAGTTCGGCATCCAGGAGCTTACCCCGGAGCTCTGGAAGGAGCTGCCCGAGCCACCCTCCTTTTTCCGGCGGGGCATCGTCTTCGGCCACCGTGACTTCCACCGCATCGCCCGTGCAGCCCTGCACAACGAGCCATGGGCGCTGATGACCGGCCTGATGCCCTCCGGGCGGATGCACCTGGGCCACAAGATGGTCCTCGACCAGATACTCTACTACCAGCGCATCGGCGGCGACATCTACATCGCCGTGGCGGACATCGAAGCCTACGCCACCCGGGGCTACAGCCTGAAAGAGGCGGAACGGCTCGCCGTCGAGGAATACATCACCAGTTACATCGCGCTCGGGCTGGAGCCCTGCACCGTCTACTTCCAGTCCCGCAACAGCGACGTCAAAGACCTCGGCTACCTGCTCGGCAAAAAGACCAACCTGTCCGAGGTCAACGCCATCTACGGATTCAAGGGAGCCACCAACATGGCGCACGTTCTGTCCCCGCTCATCCAGGCGGGCGACATCCTCCACCCGCAGCTGGCAAAGCACGGCGGCGCCCGGCCCGTCCTGGTGCCCGTCGGCGTCGACCAGGACCCCCACATACGGTTCACGCGCGGGGTGGCTGCTGCGCACCGCCTGTACAACGTCACCACGACCAAGGACGGCCAGGTTGCCGTGTTCGTCAAACCCGACGGCGACGTAGCCCGGCTGCTCGACCTCGCCGAGCAGACAGCCGCCACCCTGGGCTTCACGTCGGAGCGCAACGATGCCTACAAGGCCCTCTACCTCACAAATGCCACAGAGGCGGACATCGACACCCTCGACCTCGCACTCGCCCGCCGGGAGCAGCAGCAGGACAGCTACGGGTTTATCTCGCCGGCGTCCACCTACCACCGGTTCATGACGGGTATCACCGGCGGCAAAATGTCCAGCAGCACGCCCGAGTCAGCCATCTTTCTCACCGACACGCCCGAAGAGGCCAGGCAAAAGATCATGTCCGCCAAGACCGGGGGCGCCGTCTCGCTGGCGGAACACAAAAAACACGGCGGCACCCCGGAGCAATGCGTGCTCTACGAGCTCTTCCTCTACCATCTCATGGACAGCGATGCAGAGCTCGAACAGCTCTACCGGGACTGCCGGGCCGGCGACCAGCTGTGCGGGGCATGCAAACAGCTGGCGGCGGAGCTCATAGAAACCTTCCTTACAGGGCTGCACGAAAAACGGGCGGCGGCCCGCGAACACATCGGAGAATACGTCTCCATCTAGCGCCGGTCGTCCTGCTTCTGCATTTCGACGTCCAGCACCCGGTTTTTATAGGTATAACAGAGGCTGTCCTCCCGCACCGGGCAGGGCAGCGCCAGGGCTCTGTACATGGTTCGCTCCGGGTCATCGATGGCTATCTCCAGGGTCTGTCGGTCGACGTATACGTCGATGTCCTCCGGATGCGCCATAAACGGCAGCGCCAGGGTGACGGCAACGCTGTCAATCCCCTCTATCATGTCCGTTTCCACCTCTTCCTCGTCGGCTGCGTCATGGGTGAACTCGTCTATCTGCGGCTCGCCGTCCGGCCCCATCCTGACGGCGAATCCTTTCACGAAGGTCTTCCCGGACTTCCATTCCTCCAGCGACGTTTTGAAGGCGTCCTCTACCAGGCGCTCCATTTCGTGGAGGATGCGCTGGAACTCTTCGTCGTTAAAGGGATTGTCCCGTTCCTCGTCCTTGTCATCAATCATGTTTCCCTGCAATAATTTAACGAAATACGTGTATTAAAACGTTATCCTTTCTTTCACAGAAACAATATAAAAAGGAAAGGGAAAAGGGAAAAGGGGTTACCGGCGCCGGCGCCACAGGATGAGCGCTGCGCCCAGTACGCCGAGTATCAGGGCAGCGAATCCGAATCCCGGGGTGCTCGGGCCTTCCTTGACCGTCACGTCGCGGCTGCCGTCGTCGTAGGTGCCGTGGGTGGCCGTGATGGTGAAGTCTCCCTTGTCTTCGGGTTTCCATTTTAGCTCGCCGTTTTCGTCAGTGGTGCCGATGGTGGTGCCGCCTACTTCCACGGTTGCGCCCTGGACTTCCTTGTCGCCGCCGGTGGTCACCTTGATGGTGTACTCCTTGCCCTTCTCCAGCTCCGGCAGGACGTAGAAGTAGCGGTCGCCGATGACGTGTATCTTCAGGCCGCCCACACCGATGGTGATCTCGCCCGCTTCGTCTCCTTCAACGTACAGCGTGATGGTGCCGGTCATGTCGGGGATGATGCCGATGAC
>CAZQNC010000064.1:0-7580 GCA_964594625.1 uncultured Thermoplasmatales archaeon
GCAACTTTTTCGAGCTGGCCGTCGCGGTCGCCATCTCGGTGTACGGGCTGGGCTCGGGCGCTGCGCTGGCCACCGTGGTCGGCGTGCTCGTTGAGGTACCGGTCATGCTGAGCCTGGTCGCCGTTGCCAATAGAACCCGCGGCCGGTTTGCCGGGTAGCTGCTCATCCGAATATCGATGTCAGGAGAAGGATGCCGATGAGCTGCAGGAGTGGGTCAAGGATGGGGAACCGGAGCAGCCAGGGTATCGTGGCCACGGGCGGCCCTTCAGCCGGCAGCGTGCTGCCGTTGGTAAGCCAGAACAGGTGGGCGGTGTTGGATGCAGATGAAATCGTGATGGCATGGCTGTCCGATACCGCGGTGTCACTGTCGATGATTTCGAGGTGGCTGCCGTCGTCGATAGCGTAGTGCGCGACGGTGTAGCCATCCGTCCATGGGATATTGCTGAGCTCGACGGTGTATTCCTGCAGGGGTGTATCATGGTTGCTGACCAGTACGCTGATGTTTCCGCGATGGGAAGCGATGCCGGCCAGCGCTGTTACGCCGGTGGCGGCGTCCTGTGAGGATGTGAACAATCGAAGCGGCGTGTGCCGGGCCATGTGGTGCACGGCGAGATATGAAAGGGCGGGGGTTTTGTAGGCGCCGTCGGCCGTGAACAGGCCGAGGTCGAAGCCGAGGAGCCGGGCCAGCCAGCCGTTGTCGCCGGTGCCCCGGTAGCGGAAGGCGTGGTCGAGAGCGGCATCCTGAAAGGCTGTGAGGGTGCATGCGGTGAAAGCGGCATTTTTAGCGTTGTCTTTGTCTCGCTGCGGCGCCAGGATGTTGATGTTCCATTCGGTGTTGATGTTTTCGCAACGGTGAAGACCATATGCGTCGAGCATGGCGCGAACCGCCCGGGCGGCCATGTAGAGGTCATGCGGTGTGTCGGCGTACATGTGCCATGAGTAGAAGTCCAGCGGGAGATCGTGCCCGGTCACGTAGTCGAGAAAGCCGGTGGTATAGTTTTCGTTGGCGATCGATGACGTGCAGGGGCCGCCGATGTTGAGGGAGGCATTGTGGTTTTTGAGCGTACGGGCCGTCACGTTGTAGAGCCGGTAGTATTGCTCCGCCGTGCCGTTCCAGAAGCCCTGCAGGTCGGGCTCGTTCCATATCTCCCAGTAGGTGATATTGTACTGGTAGCCGTTGTTCCAGCCGTCGTTGTAATGCATGACGATGTGCCTGCATATTTCGGCCCACTTGGTGACATTCCCCGGGGGCTCGCAGAGCGAGATATTGTCGCTGGCGCTTTCACCGAGCCGGTAAAACACCCGGCATCCGGCGTCGACGATAGCCTTGATGTTTCTGTCGCTTTCGGTGAAATTGTAGCTGGAGGGCAGTGCCGGGTCGGCGTCCATATCCGGAAAAATAGTGGAGATGTCCGTGGGGCCGTAGAAGTCATGGGTTCGGATAAATGACATGCCGAGGTGTCGGTACTGTTCGGTGACGTCGGCGCCGTTTTCGACATGCCGTATGGCCAGCGGGCCGCCGTTTATTTCTCCAAAGGAGCGTATGGTGCCGTTTACCCGGCGGCAGTCGACGGTGAGCGTATCTATGGTCTCCGGAGATGATGGCTCGGTCGCGGGAAACAACATGGCGCTGACTGGAATGGTGAGCAGCAGACAGAGAACGATGCATGTGCCTGCGCAGCGGAAAAACACGGAGGTAATCCGTCGAGCCATGTACAGATATATCTCGGTGAAGCTATAAATAGGTTTTAGTGCTTATGCCGGTATGGCAGCGTCACCCACAAGAATATTGTTCATCTGCGTGGAAAACGCCTGCCGGAGCCAGATGGCCCAAGGATTCTGCACCGCGCTGTCTGATGACGTCGAGGCGGAGAGTGCTGGAACGCGGCCGTCTGATGCCGTCGACGACATAGCGGTCCGGGTCATGGCGGAGGCGGGCGTTGACATCTCGGGGCAGCGGCCGAAACAGATAACGATGGAGATGAACGACCGATTTGACGTCATCGTAACGATGGGCTGCATCGACGGCTGCCCGGTAACGCCGGGGGAGAAAACCATTGCATGGGACATCGAAGACCCGCGCGGAAAACCGGTTGCGGTGTACCGCAGGGTCAGGGATGACATCCGGCGGCACGTTGAGCAGCTGCTAAACGAGCTGGTTTAGCCGTTTTGTCTGGCCTGCAGGCCGATGATGATGTCTGCGGTCCACCGGGCGACGTCGGCTGCCACCTGCGGGCAGGTGTCCCGGGATGCATGTTCGGAGAACGCGGCTGCCTCCTCCGTGTCGAGCAGGTCATATGTCCGTCCAAAAACCTGCTTCTGCACGTCGCAGCAGACCGGGGACCCGTATTTTTGTGTGAAGCGGCGGTAGAGCCGCTGGCTGTGGACGAACACCCGTCGCTCTCCCTTTCCGGCTTTGAAGTCCTCGTAGCTTCTGCCCACGACGCTGCCGATGGCCAACACGCCGCCGACCAGGGCGCCGCAGGTACCGCTGACGGAGAGCGCCGTACCGCCGGCGAGGCCGTCGCTTGCCTGGATGATGCCGGGGCTGGCTATCCCGAGCGTTTCGTGGAGCGCTGCCAGCACGCACTGGGGGCAGCTGCCTATGGTAAGTTCGTATTTTCGGGCCAGTTCGGCTGCCCGGTCGGCCTGCGCATCAGCTGTCATTGTGTGAGAAGCGACCGTGCTACTAATAGGTTCTGCCGGTTAGCAACCCTGTTCTCTGACCATTTTCCGGAAGCAGTCTCGATGCCAGTGTTTGTCGTCGCGCTGAACGGGCGCGTCTTGTATTTCCCGGTTGCAGTAATCACAGGTGGGCATGGTCCATCCAACGGATGGCGATATAAAAGAGTGCTGCCGCGGGACAACGCTTTTATACCTGCTGTGCTTAACAATTGTTGAGGATACCATGAAAGTCTATCTCTGCGGAGAAAAAGGCTGTTGCCCGAGCGTGGACGTCACAGACAGCGGCGTGACCATCGGTGAAGACGACAACACCTGTACGCTGACCCACGACCAGTTCGACAGCCTGAAACAAAAAATCAAAGCCGGCGACCTGTAAGCCGGTTCTTTTTTCCTTTTTTATTTATCTTTTTGAACGGCACCACAATTCATATATAGCCTAAGGTCGATAACAATTGTTAATAATGGCGGAAAAAGCTTTAAAAAGCACGGAAACGTTACCCCCAGCGGCCCCCCTGTCCAGGCGCATTATCTTGGAAGCGCGCCGACCCCCTGCAGCGGAGGACGGATAGGGGAAGAGATGAGTAACATGAAGCACATATACCTTGACCATGCAGCCACGACCCCCGTCGACCCGGACGTGCTGGAAGCCATGCTTCCCTATTTCACGGAAAGATACGGCAACGCGTCGTCGCTGCACAGCCAGGGCGCAGCAGCAAAAGAAGCACTCGATGAAAGCCGGCGGCAGGTCGCCAGCCTCATCGGCGCCGACCCCGACGAGGTCATTTTCACGGGAAGCGGCACCGAAAGCGACAACCTCGCCGTCAAAGGCGTTGCCATGCGGCACGGCAGCGGCCACATCATAACGAGCCAGATAGAGCACCCGGCGGTGCTGCAGCCCTGCGAATATCTCGAAAACAATGGCTTCGACGTCACCTATCTCCCCGTCGACAAACACGGCCTTGTCGACCCATCCGATGTTGACAACGCCATACGGGACGACACCCGGCTGGTCAGCATCATGCACGCCAACAACGAAATCGGCACCGTCGAGCCCGTCCGGGAGATAGCCCGTGTCGCCCACGAGCACGAGGTGCCGGTGCACACCGACGCGGTCCAGACGGTTGGCAAAATTCCCGCGGATATCCAGGAGCTCGGCGTCGACATGCTCTCCCTGTCGGCACACAAAGTCTACGGCCCCAAGGGAGTCGGCGCCCTCTACATCCGAGAGGGTACACAGCTTGAGCCGCTGCTCCACGGCGGCGGCCACGAACACGGGCTGCGCTCCTCAACGGAAAACATTCCCGGCGTCGTCGGTCTCGGCACGGCATGCCAGCTGGCCAAGGAACGGCTTGACGGGGAACAGAAACGACTGACGGGACTTCGCGACCGGTTGATAGACGGCGGGCTGGACATCGAGGAGGCATATCTCAACGGGCATCCCGAGAAACGGCTGCCCAACAACGCCCATTTTCGCTTTACCGCCATCGAGGGTGAATCATTGCTGCTGAGCCTGGACGAACAGGGCATCGCAGCATCGACGGGCTCCGCCTGCTCCTCGAAAAAGCTGCAGGCCTCGCACGTGCTGCTGGCCATCGGGCTGGACGCCGTCGAGGCGCACGGCTCGCTTCGCCTCACGCTGGGAAAGGATACCACCGGGGAGGACGTCCACTACGTGCTCCAGGTGCTCCCCGGCATTATAGAACGACTGCGCGAGATGTCACCGCTGTGGAGCAGATAACATGAGCATCTACACCGAGAAGGTCATGGAACACTTTCGCAACCCCCGCAACATGGGAGAGCTCGAACATCCCGACGGCGTCGGCACAGTCGGCAACCCGGTCTGCGGCGACGTGATGACCATCCACATCGAGGTCGAGGACGACAGGCTGGCAGACATCAAGTTCAAAACGTTCGGGTGCGCGGCCGCTATCGCCACCAGCAGCATGATAACCGAGCTGGCCAAGGGCATGACGCTCGACGAGGCCATGCAGGTAAACAACGAGGACGTCGCCGACGCCCTTGAGGGGCTGCCCCAGGTCAAAATGCACTGCTCGAACCTGGCCGCCGAGGGCCTGCACAAGGCCATCCAGGACTACCGGGAAAAACAGGGAAAGGATTAAATCATACCCCCTGTTGAAAGGGTATGAGACGACTTATCGCAGCAACGGTGGCCCTCCTTTTTCTGCCGCTTTCCCCCCTGACAGTGCAGGCGGAAACCGGCGGCGAGGCATCGGTAACCATCGCTGAGCCAGCGGGCGGCATCTACTATCACGGCAGCCGGCTGACATCGGACTACACGCCATCCTGGACGCTCATCCTCGGGAGCAGCCTCCAGGTGTCAGCAGAGACCACCGGCGCCGTCATCTCCGTCTCCTTCATCCTCTACGACGTCAGAGACAAAACAACGGTGGACAAGACCACGGACATCACCCCGGGCGACGGCTTCTCCGGTACGTTCGACGGCGTGCACGCCGGTGTATATCTCCTGGCTGCTATGGCGCTCGTCGCCGACATCGAGGACCCCGTGGCCTCGGACTGGCGGACACCCGTCTTCGTGTTCCCCATGTAGCAACGGCAACGGTTTTAAGAGCCCGCCGCATAGAGGGACATGGGCATCCGCAACCGTCACCCCGTCAAACAGAAAAAGGCGGCCGACGTCCTCCAGCATATCAAGGAGACGCTGGGCTGCGACGTCACCGTGGAGAAGCTCATCGAAACAGCCGATATAGACGGCCGGCGCATGCTCATCGTCGACGGCGGCCTCGACGTCTTCTTCATCGACGGCGAGCCCATGCTGACGCTCCCGGGCATCCACCACCACGAGCCATCGAGGGGGTACGTCGCTGTCGACCGCGGCGCCGTCAGGTTCGTGCTCAACGGCGCCGACATAATGGCACCTGGTATCACCGACGCCGACCCCGCCATCGAGCAGGATGACCTGGTCTGGATACGCAACCCCGAGGGAACGGGCATCGCCGTCGGCCGCGCCCTCATCGACGGCCGGGCAATGGTCGAGGAAAACAGCGGCAAAGCCGTGGAAAACCTCCACTACATCGGCGACGAGCTCTGGCAGCGCAACGAAACGCTGAAAGCATAGGCACGGGCAGGCAGCCAAGACATTTTTTCAACAGCAGCCTGACCAATGCTATCACAAAGAATATCTCACACACGATAAAAAATGGGTCGAATCCTATAAAAAACCGAAGGCAAAAAGCAATATCGCAGCCGCCAGCAGCACAAAAAAAGAGCTTCCGGTCTTCCTTTTGTATCACGGTTATCCGCCGGAGAACTCGTATCTTTTTACATGATTTTTGCCGTTCCCGTACATCTCCAGGGCCGATATCAACAAACTTATAAGCCATGTTTATTTCCGGTGGTACGATGAGCAGCGACTACGACCCGAAGGCCTGGGAAGACACATGGCAGCAGCGCTGGCAGGAGATGGAGCTCTACCGCTTCGACCCGGACGACGACAACGTCTACTCCATCGACAACCCGCCCCGGTATGCCTCCGGCGGGCTGCACATCGGGCATGCCGTCCATTACACGCACATCGACTTCGTGGCCCGGTACAAGCGTATGCAGGGCTACAACGTCTTCTTCCCGCTGTGCTTCGACGTCAACGGCATCCCCATAGAGGAGCGCGTCGAAAAACGGCTGGGGATCACCCGGAAGGACATCGACCGGCACGAGTTCATCGAGCTGTGCCGGGAGTTCGCCGAGGGCAACATCGACGAGATGAAGCGACAGTTCGTCATGCTCGGGGAGTCCATGGACCCCAGCATCTACTACCAGACGGATGCCGAGTACTACCGGCGTATCACCCAGCTTTCGTTTCTCGACCTGTACGACAAGGGCCACATCTACCAGGGCGAGTTCCCCGTCAACTGGTGCCCCCGCTGCATGACCGCGATGGCCGACGCAGAGATAGAGCGCGCGGAGCGGGAGACCACGCTCAACACGGTCAAGTTTTATTTCACGGAGGAGCAGCCTGGACAGATAGAAAAATATCACGGCATCGACCGCGACGAACAGGGGCAATATCTCGAAATAGCGACGACGCGCCCCGAGATGTTCCCCACCTGTCATCTCGTCGCCGTCCATCCCGACGACGAGCGGGCGCCCTGGCTCGTCGACCAAAAGGTCATGGTGCCCCTGTACGACAAAACGGTGCCCATCGTCATGGAGGAAAACGTCGACCCCACCTTTGGCACCGGACTGCTCATGATATGCACCATCGGCGACAAGGACGACCTCGAAATGGCGTTCAAATACGACCTGCCCATGGAAATCTGCATCGACGAAGCAGGGTGCATGAACGAGCTCGCCGGCCCCTACCAGGGCATGCCGGTCGAAAAAGCACGGCGGGCGGTCATCGAGGAGCTCCGCGACAGGAACATGCTCCTGGAGCAGCAGCCGACACAGCAAAGCGTGGGCGTCTGCTGGCGCTGCAAAACCCCGGTGGAGTTCACCCAGGCCGAGCAATGGTTCCTCAAGCTCCTGCCGTTCAAGGAGCAGGTGCTTGCCGCCGCTGACCGCATGGACTGGTATCCCGAGTACATGAAAATCCGGTTTGACGACTGGGTTAACTCGTTGAAATGGGACTGGGTTATCTCCCGGCAGCGCTACTTTGCCACGCCCATCCCGCTCTGGGAGTGCGTGGACTGCAGCGAGGTCGTGGTCGCCACCAGGGAGCAGTGCTATGTCGACCCGACCATCGACGACCCGCCGGTCAGCGAATGCCCGGCCTGCGGCGGAGCGCTGCATGGCAGCGAGGACGTGTTCGACACCTGGATGGACTCCTCCATCAGCCCGCTGTACAATGCCTTCTGGATGCGCGACATGGAGCTGTTCGATACGTTGTACCCGATGTCGCTGCGGCCGCAGGCGCATGA
>CAZQNC010000065.1:0-7548 GCA_964594625.1 uncultured Thermoplasmatales archaeon
CGAGCAAGTTTTTTTCCATATATGCCCCGATTCTTTATTTTTGCTGAGCCGATGATGTCCCCGACAAGCGCCACGAATTTTTTATCCATTATTCTTGTTAATTACATCGAGATATTTAAAACAATCTATTTTGGTTGTAAATAATATTACAACCGTATATATTTGTTTTTTTAAGTACACCCTTTTTTTGTTGTAAAAGTGTGTGCTGTTCATAGCGTGCGCATGTCACCACCGCGTTATCTCTGGATTAAGGCGATATTGCCACCTGCCTGTCTCCACCAGGATACCTTGCTCCTCCAGCCAGCAGTTACGCCGCCGCACCGCCCTTGCATGTCCGGGCCACGGATGCGCGTATCGTGCTCATCCAGCGTCGTCTCTCTCATGCTGCGGTTCTTATCAAGCCGGGAATATTAAAAAGCGTTTTCTCCGGCCCCCTGAGGGGAGACCAATAACCTTTTTAATGATGCCATGTTAGGCTACCGCCGCCGATATCATGAGCAAAAAAAATGACGACGAAAAAGAGTACATCCGCGTTCGCCGTCCCAACAAAAACAAAAACGAGCTCTACGCCATCATAGAAAGCGTGTACAAGGGCTCCCGCATGAAAGTCGTCGCCGAGGACGGCACATCCCGCATCGCCCGCATCCCGGGCAGCAAACGCCGGGGCATGGGCCGCATCAGGCGCGGCGACCTCGTCATCATCGTCCCCTGGGACATCCAGCCCGACGAAAAAGCCGACATCATCTGGCGGTACTGGAAAAACCAGGCCCGGTTTCTCAGCCAGAAAGGCCTGCTCCCCGACCAGGTCGACATCTTCTAGCCATCCCCCTTTTTTAGGGCTCGCCGGCTACAGCCCGAGCTCTCCATGCACTCGCTGCAGCGCCAGCAGGGCAACCGAGACATACTCCTGCACACCCAGACCCAGCATGGTGCACATCCGGATCCTGCCCCGGTCGACGTTCCGGGCGAACGACGCGTCATCCATCTTTTTCAACACCGACGAGACGCGGACCTCATCCAGAGAAGCACGGGGCATCACCAGCGCCGTCGCCACCACCAGGCCCGACAACGCGTCGCTGGCAATCAATCCATGGTCAAGAGGTGACGAGGGCTCGATGCCCATATGCCGCCAGTTGTGCGCCCGGATCGCCCGCAGTGCATGACCGGGCAGCAATCCCTGCAATATCTCCGCCGAGCGCGTCCCGTGCCGCTCCGGCCTGTCCCGCGTCTCCATGTAGTCGACGTCGTGCAACAGCCCGGTCAGCCACCAGACGTCGGGGTCGCAGTCCAGCTCATCTGCCAGCGCCTCCATGATAGCCGCCACCGCCAGCATGTGCTTCCGCAGGTTCACGGTCTCCACATGCCGGTGCAGCATTTCGCGTGCCATGTCCCGTGACAGCATAGCCGTACAACAGGGATGGCGCATTAAACAGTTTCGAACAAAAAAAGGGGAAAGGCTACGAGAGCCGCGGCAGGTGCAGCTCGACGTAGTAATGGGATACGGTGCCCGGGAACCAGTCCGTCCTGATATGCCCGACGGGCTCATAGTCGGTCATCTCCGGGCCCCACAGCGCCGTGTAGTTGCCGTCGTACTGGCCGTTCCAGATGGTGTCGTTGTCCACCCAGACCATCTCCAGGCTGTGGCCGTCCATGTCCAGCCGCAATGTCTCGTTGGCGTACTCCAGCAATGTCACGTTCCACACGTGCCGGTCCAATGGGTCGCCCAGGCCGACCTTCAACGCGACCTCCAGCGTGCCGGTGCCGTTGTCCAATGTCAGGTTCGCGTAGTAGGTGCCGGCGTACTCGAAACCGCCCTTGGGGCGACCGCAGTCGTTGATGTAGAACGTTCCATGCGCTTCACCCGTCAGGTCAACTGCCTCGCTCGTGTTGTCGAAATCCAATGCGACCAGCGTGATCCCGCCGACCGCGACCAGGCCAATGACGGCGACAACAACCGTCAATATGTTTCGGCTCATAGCCCCGAAAGCAGCCGGTATATAATGCCGTATCGAAAACGTTCACCGTATGGTGAATCCACCAGATGCCATATCATAAATAATCCGAACGGGTTACCCTGTATGCTCCTGCAATGGGTCATCCTCATCCTCCTCGCGTTCATCCCCCCGGTGGTCTACACCATATGGATACGGAACACCGAGCGCTACCACCGGGAGCCCTGGCTGCCCGTACTGGTCTGCTTCGCCTGGGGCGCCACCATCGCCGTCATCGCGTCGCTGGTCCTGGAACAGTTCCTGGGTGTCTCCCTGGCGGCCACGCTGGGCAACGCCTCGCTGTACGCGTTCGCCATGGCCGTGGTCGTCGCCCCCGTTGTAGAGGAGTTCACCAAGCCGCTGGCCCTCCGCCTTAACGTGGTTCGGCGGGAGCTCGACGAAATCGAGGACGGCTTCATCTACGGTGCCGCCGCAGGATTAGGCTTCTCCGCCACGGAAAACCTGTTCTACGAGATCAGCTTCCTGGAAGAAGGCCTGGCCATCTTCGTCACCCTGGTCGTCCTCCGGACCATCGGCGCCTGCCTGCTCCACGCCTCGGCCACGGCGCTCACCGGCTACGGGTACAGCTGCACGTTGCTCAGCCGGCGGGCCTGCGTCCTCCGGTACTTCGGCCTGGCTATCCTGGTGCACGGGGCCTACAACTATCTGGTCTCCTTCCAGGTCGCCGGGGTTGCCATCGGCGTCGCGTTCGCCCTGGTGTTCTCCATCTCGGCTATATGGTACATCCGCAGCCGGATACGGGCGTTCGACCGCGCCGGAGCCTAAAACGGGATGCCGAACCAGGAGACGCCGAACAGGACAACGCTCACGGCCAGCAGGCCGCCCCATATCTCCTTCCGCCATCGAAAGATCTTCCGGCCGTCCATGGGGCCAAAGGGCAGCAGGTTGAAAAACGCCAGGAACGCGTTGATAGCCGCGATGAACAATGCCGCCGTTCCCACCAGGCCGCCCGTGGCATACCAGAGCATCATGAACGCCAGGGCGATGACCACGTTGACGGCCGGTCCTGCAGCCGAGATACGGCCGCTTTCCTCCCGGCTGGGCCGCCCGTATATCTGGACGGCGCCCGGCGCGGCGAACACGATGCCCACGGCGACGCCGAGCACCAGGGCGAAGAGCAATCCCTGGGGGTACATCCGGAACTCCGACCAGTAGCCGTAGCGCATCCCCATGTACTTGTGCGCCAGCTCGTGGCAGAAAAACGCCGTCGCTATCGCGAGAAACGACAACGGCAGATTTCCCAGCACCATAGAGAGATGCGCCGATGGCGGGCTGGGCGCAAAGGCAAACGCGAAGGCCACGGTGAGCACGGCCATGGCGATGCCGATGTGCAGGAGCTCCGTCCGGCTGAAGCTGATGCCGCGACGCTGCCGCATGGAGCTGTCGCTGCCGGCGGATGGAATGTCATGAAATGAATAGTAGACCCGTCGGTCGTCCATGGAGGGCCAAGGCATGGCTGTTTATCAATCTTTGTATGCCGCCACCGCGTTTTCCAGGATGCAGGCAATGGTCACCGGGCCCACGCCGCCGGGCACCGGGGTCACCATCGCGGCCTTGCTTTGCACCGATTCCATGTCCACGTCGCCGTGGACGCCATTCTCGTCGCTCACGATGGCCACGTCGACGACGACAGCTCTCCGTTTCACCATGTCCCCATCTATGAGCCCCCTGACGCCGGCTCCCGTGACCACGACATCCGCCCTCCTTGTATAGGATGCCAGGTCGTCGGTGTACACGTGGCAGACCGACACCGTCGCATCCCGGTTCAGCAGCATGTCCGCCAGCGGCTTTCCCACGATGTCGGAGTGGTTGACCACCACCACGTTCGCCCCCTGCAGCGCCACCTTTTCATGCTCCAGGATGCGCAGCACCGCCCGGGGCGTGCAGGGCGCCAGCCGCTCGTCGCCCAGCTGCGTTGCACCGAGATTGCAGGGATGCACACCCTCCACGTCCTTATCCGGGTCGATGTATTCCATCAGCCGCCGATGGTCCACGCCCGGCAACGGCAGCTGCACCATGACCCCGTGGACCCCGCCGTCCCCGTTGAGCGCGTCCAGCTCCGCCAAAAAATCATCTGTACCGGCGTCCCCTGGAAGCACACGGGTCGTCGCGGTGATGCCCACCCGCCGGCAGGCCTGCTCCTTCAACCGGGCGTAGAGCGCCGACTCCCGGCTGCCCTCCATCAGCAATGTGACAACCCGGATGTCGCTGTCCCCGACCCGGCGTCGGACGGATGCCTCTATCCCGGCGGCGATGGCGCTGCCGTCAACGATGTGCATGGATGCAAAGCAGATGCCGGTAAAAAATGTTTGCTCCGCTACCCGTATATGTGGAGCGCGGATATGACGATGGCGGTGCCGATGCCCATGGCGATGACCAGCCGCGGGTCGATCTTGAAGCCAGTTTTTTCTTCATCGAAATAGCGGACGAGACCGGCAGCGGACTGAAAGCCACTTCCCTTTTGCTTCGCCATGAAAGAGGCAATAGCCTCCCGTTATTTAATTATTGTGCTCCGGGCCATCGGGATAGACGGGCCGGACGCGGCTACAGGGGCTGAACGGACCAGCTATAGGGCGCCTCCAGGTGCACATAGAAACCGTTTTTAGAACGTTGCAATTGGTGTGAAAAAGGCCGCCAGAAAAAGGGGGGAAGGGGATGCGGATGAGCGGCGGCCCACATGGCATCGCCGGCCTCCGTGCCCGTTTTAGGGCGCTATATATACGGACGCCCGGCGTTCCATCCTCATGTCTACAATCTCCTGGCGCTATATAAGCGAGGAGAGGGAGGGGTATCCTTTTGCTATATAAGCTTTATTATTTTTTCCGGATGTAATCACGGGCGGCAGACGGTGGAGGCCACAGGACAGGGATATAGAAAAAAAGAGGGCTACCATGCGCTTTTCCCTGCCTCCCTGTCCCATTTATACATGTTTTAAATACTTATAAACATTGCGCTCCGCCGCCGCCGGGCAGGTAAACCTTTTATGTCACCCCCCATGTCACAAGCGTGATTGAATACGCCACCGAGCAGTACGGCAACGAAGACATCTACGACATCCTGGTCCCCGAGATAGAGACATGGTTCCGCGACGCCTTCGGATCCTTCACCGCCTGCCAGCGCTACGCGGTCAAAGAAATCCACGACGGCAAAAACACCCTGATATCATCGCCGACCGGCTCCGGCAAAACCCTGTCAGCCTTCCTGGCCGCCATCAACGAGCTGCTCCTGCTGGCGAAGCGCGGGGAGCTCGAAGACAAGATATATGTCCTGTACGTCTCGCCGCTCAAAGCCCTCAACAACGACATCGAACGCAACCTCCAGAAGCCCCTCCGCGAGCTCTACGAGGCCAACGACATCCAGGACGACATCCGCGTCGGCGTCCGCACCGGCGACACCAGCCAGAAGGAACGGCAGGAGCACACCCGTAATCCGCCCCACATCTACATCACCACCCCGGAAAGCCTGGCAATCGTCCTCAACTCCCCCAAGTTCTCCCGCAGCCTCGAGGAAGCCAGATACGTCATCGTCGACGAGATACACTCCCTGGCCGACAACAAGCGCGGCGTCCACCTGTCACTGTCACTCGAACGGCTCGTCCACCGCATGCAAAACGAGCCCGTCCGCATCGGCCTGTCAGCGACCATCTCCCCCATGGACGACATCGCCCGGTTCCTCGTCGGCACCAATCGCGACTGCCTCATCGTCGACATAACAGGCATGAAAGCCGTCGACATCGAGGTCATCTCCCCCGTCGACGACCTCGTCTACACCCCGGCGGGCGAGGCATCCACGGCCATGTACGAGATACTCGACAGCCTCATCCAGCAGCACACCACCACGCTCGTCTTCACCAACACGAGAAGCGCCACCGAGCGCGTGGTCTTCAACCTCAAACAGCGCTACCCTCGCTACGACGGCCAGGTGGAAGCCCATCATGGCTCCCTGTCCCGCGACGTCCGCCTCAACGTCGAAGACCAGCTCAAACGGGGCGACCTCCGCTGCGTGGTCTCCTCCACCAGCCTGGAGCTCGGCATCGACATCGGCTCCGTTGATCTCGTCATCCTGCTCGGGTCACCGAAAAGCGTCACCCGGGCGCTGCAGCGCATCGGCCGCTCCGGCCACTTCATAACGGAGACATCGAAGGGACGCATCATCGTCCTCGACCGCGACGACCTCATAGAATGCACGGTGCTCGCCCGCGAGGCACAGCAGGGACGCCTCGACCGCGTGCACATTCCATCCAACGCCATCGACGTCCTGGCGCAGCACGTGGTCGGCATGGGCATCCAGCAGAAATGGCAGCTTGATGAAGCATTGCACCTCATCCGCCGGGCGTATCCCTACCGAGACCTGCCGACAGAAGACTTCATCAAGCTGCTGCACTATCTCGCCGGGGAATACGAGGAGCTCGAAGGCAAAAAGGTCTACGGCAAGATATGGTACGACCCCGACGAAGAAATGTTCGGGCGCCGCGGCAAAATGGTCCGCCCCATCTACTACCTCAACATCGGCACCATTCCCGATGAAACCGCCGTCAAGGTCTACACCACGGACAAACAGTTCGTGGGCAAGGTCGAGGAATCCTTCGTCGAACGCCTCAAAAAAGACGACATATTCGTCCTCGCCGGCCAGACCTACCAGTTCAAACGCATCAAGCGGATGCGCATATACGTGGTGCCCCGTCCCGACGCGTCGCCGACCATCCCGTCATGGTTCTCCGAGCAGCTGCCCCTCAGCTACGACCTCGCCCGGGAGATCAGCCGCTACCGCCGCAGCGTCGCCGAAAAAATCCAGGACGGCGACGACGAAGACCTGATGCCAGCCATCCGCAACTACTTCCAGGAACAGCTCCATTTCGGCGTCCCCCACGACCGGCATCTGCTCGTGGAAACATTCACCCAGGACGGCTACCATCACGTCGTCTTCCACACCCTGGTGGGACGGCAGGCCAACGACGCCCTGTCCCGCATCATCGCCTTCCGCCTCACCGCGCTGCGGGGCTTCAACGTCCGATTGGCTATCACCGACAACGGCTTCGACGTCATGTACCCCGACCGCCATGACATCCTGGCCGAGGAGGACATCCGGAAGCTGCTCGTATCGGACGGCATGCGCGACGACCTGCGCAATGCAATGGACAACACCGAGATGCTCAAGCGACGCTTCCGGCACGTGGCCGCCCGGTCGTTCATGATCCTCCGCAACTACCTCGGCCACCACATGAGCGTGTCCCGGCAGCAGCGCAACGCCTCCGTCCTGTTCAAGGTCGTCAGAGAAATCGACCCTGACTTTCCAGCCTTGAAGGAAACCTACCGGGAGATCATGGAGGACTCCATGGACATCGACAACGCCGTCTCCTACATGGAGCAGGTCGAACGGGATGACATCGAGCTTTCCGTCACCCGCGCTGATCTGCCGTCGCCGTTCGCCTTCAACATCGTCGCCGTGGGCGCCTCCGACGTCGTGCTCATGGAGGACCGGAAGGCGTTCACCCGGCAGATGCACGAGCAGGTGATGGAGGCCATCAATGCCTGAG
>CAZQNC010000066.1:0-7442 GCA_964594625.1 uncultured Thermoplasmatales archaeon
CGACAAGAAATTATCTGCATACTATGTCTAAGAACTATTTGGTCACAACACTAGTATACATCTCGGGAGGCTTTGCAATGAGGCATAAAGAACGTTGCATAACGATTCTATTCTGCATATGTATTCTTTCCGCGGGAGGATTTTCAGGGTGTCTTTCAGAAGAAAATGAACCTGATGATGTTGCATCAATAACTATGGTTGACAACCCAACAACGTTACCAGGTTGGCAAGATGGCAACTATCATGATTATGCAGCAACGAAACAAATGCTTAATGAATTTAATGACGCCTACCCATACCAAGTCGATATATTCTCTATTGGCAAAAGTGTGTTAGGCCGAGAGATTTGGTGCATAAAAATTACGAATGAAAACAATACCGACGATAAATTATCGTGTCTCATTGATGGATGCATACACGGAAACGAATGGGAGGCCGGAGAAGCATGTCTGTATCTTGCAGACTATCTTCTCATCAACCATGCTACAAACAAGACAATAATGCGGATAATGAATACCACAGAAATCTACATTGTCCCCCTGGTAAACCCTGACGGGAGAGAGGCAGATGAGCGATTTACAGATAATGGCGTCGACGCAAACAGAAATTTTGATGTATTTTTTGGCAAATTGATACGAGGGCATAGTTACCGATTGGGAAAACTATTTGGTAGAATCAAAATACCAGTCATTAAAATTCCCCCAGATGACCCCGTCAAATGGTATTGGAACTGTGGAAGATTTCCATTTTCAGAGCCAGAGACAAAAGCTCTCAGTGATTTCATAGAAACCCTCGCACAGAATGACCTAGCATTCTATGTCAACTGTCACACTCCCATGCAAACAATAATCATGCCATGGCTTTCATATGAACCCCCATTTACAATGGCAAATCAGGAAAATCAGGTGTATGAACATGTAGCCAATTGGATAAAAGAAAATACAGTATATGATGGCATAATGGGTCAAAAAATTGGAGCTAAAACAGGGGGTAATGTAATGGATTGGTGTTTCAAAGAATTTCGTATACCATCGTTTACCTTTGAATTATATGCGTGGGAGTATGGAATATATGAAAAAAATATACATGTAGATCTCGTCTACTGGATGAAAACCACGCTCCCCTTTTTCATGTACCTCCTCATGAATAGTGAATCCCTCCATAGCTGGCAAACACCAGGCATTGAGCCCCTACTACCGGAGGGAATTCCACAAAATTCGCCGTAAACTTAGACTTTTTTCTATTTTTAACCATAAAACCGCACCAGAATCCCCAATCAAATATTTCTCTTGTTAATGAAATGCCAGTATTGTGTGTAACGGATTATCTGTATGGTTAATAATTGGGGTAGATAGTTCACAAATCCTAGAATATATCTCTTCATAAAGAGGTTAAAAATTATCTCTGTTTGGATTACCTAAATTTTTTGTCTCAGGACAGGCAGATGTAGTGGTGTATGATGTTGCCGCTACAATATAAATCGACGACTCGGCCCTATCCTATCAGTAATATTTAAAGTATGCCAGTAAAGACGCGTTCAAATCCCTCCCTCAGCGCTTTTTTACCGGCATGGTTTTTTGTTTAGCATTGACGGGGTGCGGGCCTGTTGCGCGTGGTGTTCCGTTGCCGTCTCCCCGCGCTATACCAATAAATAAATATAGGGGAAGCCAATATCTACCCGAGGAACCTATTATGGAAGGAACCGTAAAAAGATGGCTCACCTCATACGGGTTCATCGGCGCAGACGAAGTCGACGAGGATGTCTTCGTCCACGAGTCTGACGTGAACTCCCGTATGCCGCTGAGCGAGGGACAGAAAGTGTCCTTTGAACTAAAGGAAGAACCCCGCGGCCCCAAAGCCGTGAACGTCGAAATCATAGAGTAATTTTTCTCTGTTTTTCGAGTGTTCGTGCTGCACGCACCAGGTCGGCGCCTGTTGCCCTAGCTTCAGGGCTGGCCGGTACACTGCACGGTCGAGGGTAATCTTTAAACGACGGCGTTTATTGCTCACTATTACCGGATGACATGATATTCAAGCGGCAGGTTGGCGAACCAAACAACGGATGGGTCATTCTCGTACACGGGCTGGGGGAGCACTGCGGCCGCTACGACGATTTCATGCAGCTGCTCGCCGACAGCGGTTTCTCCGTCTACGCGTTCGACTGGGCGGGCCACGGCCGGAGTGAAGGAAAACAGGGCCATGCCACCGTCGAGGACACCTTTGCCACCATCGACGACATCATAGCGGACATCGGGGAAAAACCGTTTCTGTTCGGCCACAGCCTGGGCGGGCTTACCGTTATCCGGTACGCTGAACGATACCCTGAGCGTGCCAGGGGCGTGATTGCCTCGTCCCCGATGCTCGCTCGGCGTTCGGCGGTCAGCCGCTTTTCAGTGGCGCTGTCCAAGATGCTCGGCTCGATAGCCCCGTCGCTGACGGTGCATAACGGCATCGATCCGTCGGATATCTCCCGCAGCGAGGACGCCGTGCAGGCCTATCGGGATGACCCGCTCGTGCATCATCGGGCGTCGGTGGCGCTTGCTAAGAGCATGTTTACGCACATGGACGCGGCGCATCGTGACGCGGAACGGGTTATGGTGCCTGTCTTGCTGCTGGTGGGCACCGCCGACGTGCTCGTGCCGCCGCGTGGCGCCCGCCGGTTCATGGGGGAGCTGGCGGTGGAGGACAAACAGCTTAAAACGTTTGAGGGCGCCTACCATGAGATATGTGACGACCCCGAGTGGGGGAAGATGTATCGTGACGGTGTCGTCCGGTGGCTGCTCGCTCATTGCTGACGGACGCTCCGGGTTGCGACGACGTCGACGCCCAGGTTGGCCACGTTTTCAACGATGATGTCCCCCACGTGTACCGGGGCCGCCATGACCACGTGGGTGAGCGCCCGTATGACCTTTTGTGTCGCCTGTTTTGGTACCGGTGCGGCGGTTTTGACGGCCACCGTGGGCAGGTCGCCGCCGGTGCAGCGGACGACGCTCATGACCACCCGATGTGGCTCGGCTGTCTCCTGCCGGGCGTAGGCTGCGCCGTGCTGGCAGGCGTTGCCGGTGATGGCGGCGACGTCGCCGTTTTGGATGGTTACCTGGACGGTGCAGCCCACGGGGCACATGATGCAGGTTATCTCTTTTTTCACCGTGTCACCTCCAGGGTGAGCGGTCCGGTATGCCCGGTCAGCCTGTCGGCTTCGATGTCTATGGTGAGCATTTCTCCCGGGGTGACCCCCTGCGCTGGCAGCGCCATGTCGAGCTCGGGCAGGCGGACGATGGCGCGGGGCATGGGTGTCCGGACGCGGGCGTAGATGGTGACCGGCCGTTGGCCGCTGACATGGTGTGGCAGGGTCAGCCTGATGTTGTGGCCCGCCCGGACGGGATGCCAGCTGCCGGCGGGGATCCGGCCGTGTTCGAGGTACAGGGCGGCTCCGGCTGCGGCGTGTTCTCCCTGCCGTGCGGCGTAGTCGACGTAGTCGTTGATGGCGAGGGCGTTGCCCGCCGCGAAGACCCCGGGGATGGAGGTTTCAAGGCAGTCGTTGACCACGGGTCCACGGGTGGCCGTGTCGATTGCTATGTCGAGGTCCTGCAGCCTGCTGGTATTGGGAATGAGGCCGGTGGCCAGGGCGACGGTGTCGCATGGCAACCGCTGCCGGGTGCCGTCGACGGGCTGCAGGCTGTCGTCCACGGCGACGGTGTCCACTGCTTCGACCCGTCTGTCTCCCCTGATGGCGGTGACCATGCGCCCCGTGTACAATGGGATGTCGAAGTCGTGGAGGCACTGGACCACGTTGCGGGTCAGCCCGCCAGGGTAGGGCAGCATTTCGATGACTGCTTCCACGGATGCGCCTTCGAGCGCGAACCGGCGGGCCATGATGAGGCCGATGTCCCCGGAGCCGATGATGACCACGTGGCGGCCGGGCAGGGCGCCGTCGATGTCCATGAGGGTCTGTGCCTCCCCCGCGGTGAGCACTCCGGCGGGTCGGTCGCCGACGATACCCGTCTCGTGGCGATGTCGCTCCCGGGCCCCTGCGGCGTAGAGGATACATGTTGCTGTTATCTCCCGGATGCCGTCACGGGTTATCACGATGCTTTTTTTCCATCCGTCGGAGAGCAGCTCGAGAGAGGTGACATGGGCATCTGTCAGGATGTCGATGTCCCGCTTTTGCACTCGGGTGACCAGTCGCTCGGCGAACTCCGGGCCGGTCAGGTCCTCGTTGAAATAGGAAAGCCCGAAGCCGGGATGGATGCACTGCAGCGGGATGCCGCCCGGCCGGGCTCCCGCCTCGATGACCAGGACGTTCAGCCCCTGTTTGTCGGCTGCGGCGGCTCCGGCCAACCCCGCCGCCCCGCCCCCGATGACCACGAGGTCGTATGCTCCGTCGCTCATGTGTCTTCCTCCTGCAGGATTTTGACGTCGCCGGCGGCATAGGAAGCGTTGTCGCGGTGCCGTACCTGCCAGAGCGGGATGCCCAGCTCACGGGCGATGAGGCGGGCGACCTTGACCCGGCAGAACGAGCCCTGGCAGAACCCGAACATGGACAGGGTGCGGAACTTGACGCCGTCGAGAGACACCCTGCCTCCGAGCTGCTGGATGCGCCTGATGGCCTCGATGATTTCAGCTTCGGTGACCTCTTTGCATCGGCAGACCACGTGGCCGTAGGCCGGCTGCCGTTCTATGAGCTGCTGCTGCCGCCGGCGGGACAGCGATGCAAGGCGGGTGATGCCCGCTCGGCGGGGCTGCCAGGTTTCTTTTCCTTTCAGCTCGACGTCCAGCTGTTCCTGCAGCAGCCCTGGTATTTCTTCGGCGATGGCCGGCGCCGCCGTCAACCCCGGGGACCGGATGCCGGCCGCGTTGACGAACCCCCATGGGCCGTCGGAGGCACGGATGACGTATCGGCCGCGGGGTGGCTCGGGGCGGAGACCGGCGAAGGTTTTCACCACGGCCTGCCGCGACGGCATCTTTTTGAGCAGCCCGGCTGCATGCTCCCATATATATTCCAGGCCCTCCCGGGTGGTCGCCCGGTCGTCGACAGCGCCGTCCGGCAAATCCTCGGCCGTGGGCCCCAGCATCAGGTTGCCCTCCACGGTGGTCACCGCGTAGACCCCCTTGCTTTTCTCACCCGGGACGGGATGCAGGATATGCTCCGGCCTGACAGCAACGGTTTCGTCGAACAAAAGATATTCACCCCGCCGGGGCGTGATATGCACGCCGGATACGCCGGCCAGGGCCGCGACACGTCCAGCATGCAATCCGGCGGCGTTGACGACCACATCCGCAGCAATCCTTCCCCGGGTGGTGACCACGCCGGCGACCGCGTTGCCATCGGTTTCAACGTCGACCACCTCGCATCCAAGATGCACATGCACGCCGTTGGCCTGCGCGTTTTCCACCACGCCGAGCACGGCCTCCCACGGTGCAACCATGCCTGCGCTGGGCGCCCATAAAGCCGCCATGACGTCATCGTGCAGCAGAGGCTCCATCTCGTATAGCTCCGCTCCCTCCATGACGCGGAGGCCGTCAACCTGGTTGCGCTCCCCCAGGTGTAGATATCGCTCCAGGGTCTCCCGCTGGCTCTCCCGCACGGCGACCATGAGCTCGCCGGGCCACCGGGCGGGAATGTCGAGCTCCCGGGTCAGGCGGCGCCAGCGCTGGTTTCCCCGCCGGCAGAGCCGGGCCCGCAACGGATGCCGCGAGGGGTCTTCCTCGTGGCCGGGATGGATGATGCCGGTGTTAGCCTTGGTGGCCCCCCAGCCGACGTCGCCCTGTTTTTCCACCAGGTGGACGTCCAGCTGGTAGCGGGAGAGCTCCCGGGCGATGCAGCCGCCGACGATGCCGGCGCCGACGACCACCACTCTGGTCTCAGCCATCGGCATCTCCCGCTCCCTGCAGGTCGGTCGTCCAGCCCCGCGCCCGCTCCACGGCTTTCCGCCAGCCATGGATGCGGCTGTCGCGCTGCTCCTCGCTCATCTGCGGCTCGTAGCGGGCTGCCTCCCGCCACAGCCCGTCGAGTTCACGCTGCGAATCCCAGACGTCCGCCTGAAGGCCGGCGAACATGGCGACCCCGAGCGCCGTGGTCTCCATAACCCGGGGGCGGAGCACCGCATGCCGCGAGACGTCCGCCTGGAACTGCATCAACAGGTCATTCCGGCTGCCGCCGCCGTCCACCCGCATCTCCCGGACGGTGGTATCTGTCTCGGCTTCCATGACCCCGACGACGTCCTCCGACAGGAAGGCGATGGCCTCCAGCGACGCCCGGGCCAGCGTGGCTCTGCCAGCGCTGCCGGACAATCCGACCATGGCGCCCCGCGCCGTGGCATCCCAGTAGGGTGCCCCGAGACCCACGAAGGCCGGGACGAGATACACGCCGCCGGTGTCATCGACCGAGGCAGCCAGTGCCTCCGCGTCGCCAGCGGAATCCAGCAATCCGAGATGCTGCAGCCACTGGACGCCGGCGCCCGTGGCGAACACGCTGCCCTCCAGGGCATACGTTGCCCGGCCGTCCAGGCTCCAGGCAACCGTGGTCAGCAAACGGCGGGAACGGCACGGTTCGTTCATGCACATCAGGATGAAGTTGCCCGTCCCGTAGGTGTTCTTCACCATCCCGGGCGTGGTGCACCGCTGCCCGAAGAGCGCCGCCTGCTGGTCCCCCGCGCAGCCGGTGATAGGTATCTGGCATCCGCCGAGAAGGGCGTGGCCGTACCGGTGGCTGCAGTCATGCACGGCCGGCAGCATCTCCCCGGGCAGGTCGAACAGCTCGAGCAGCTCGTCGTCCCACGCCTGGCGGTGTATGTCATACAGCATGGTCCGGGACGCGTTGCTGCAGTCCGTGGCGTGCACCATGCCATCTGTCAGCTGCCAGATGAGCCAGCTGTCCACGGTACCGCAGGCTATCTCGCCATCCCGGGCGTTCTGCCATCCGTCGGGCAGGCTGTCGAGCAGCCATCCCAGTTTGGATGCAGAAAAATAGGCATCCGGAATCAGCCCGGTTTTCGCCTGTATCAGTTCCCGTTCATCCCCGCATAGCGCTTCGATGACGGGGGCGGTGCGCCGGTCCTGCCACACGATGGCGTTGGCCAGCGGCCTGCCGGTCGCCCGGCTCCACAGCATGACGGTCTCCCGCTGATTGGTGACACCCACGGCGGCGATGTCACGAGCCGCCACGCCGCCCGACTGCAGCGCCCGGCGTATCGCATGCTGCATGGCCGTCCATATCTCGTCCGGGTCGTGCTCCACCCAGCCGGGCCGGGGATACCGCTGGCTGATGGGGCAGCGTCCCTCGCCGTGCATCCGTCCGCGCCCGTCGAACACGAACGCTTTGGCGCTCGAGGTCCCCTCGTCCAGAGCCAGAATAAAATCGTCGCCGGTTTCCATGATGCTGCCGTTCCCGGTATAGATGGCGCTACAACCGGAAAAAATTACTTAACGTTTTTGCCGTC
>CAZQNC010000067.1:0-7384 GCA_964594625.1 uncultured Thermoplasmatales archaeon
CAACAGATGCAGCCTGGCACGTTCCCCATTACGAAAAAATGCTGTACGACCAGGCATTGCTTGCCCTCGCCCATCTCGAAGCATACCAGGCCACCGGGCGGCAGCGCTACGCCGACGTTGCCACGGAGACGCTGGACTACGTGCTCCGGGACATGCGGCATCCCGACGGCGGCTTCTACGCGGCCGAGGACGCCGACACGCCGGACGGCGAGGGTGCCTTCTACCGCTGGAACAAACAGGACGTCGAAACCATTCTCGGGGACCAGGCGTCGCTGTTCCTGCAGTCCTACGACGTGTCTGACGGGGGAACCCTGCATCGCATCGCCACCGCGGAGCAGCTGGCAGGCAAGCATGACCTCTCAAAACAAGCGGTATGCCGCCGGCTGGCCCGGGCCCGCCGGACGCTTCGAGAGACCCGCGACACGCGTGACCGGCCGGCCCGGGACGACAAAATCCTTGCCGACTGGAACGGCCTCATGATAGCGGCGCTGGCCCGGGCGGGGCAGGCGCTCGACGACACGCGGTATACCCAGGCCGGGGAGCAGGCCATGGCGTTCCTCTGGCGGCATCTCCACGACGGCGGGGGCATCCTTCACCGGTACCGGGACGGCCACGTCATGGAGCAGCGCTTCGCGACCGACGCCGCCTTCTCCATCTGGGCGCTCATCGAGCTCTACATGGCCACGTTCACTCCCGTATACCTGGCTCGAGCTATCCGGGTGCAGGAGGACATGTTCGAGCGGTTCTGGGACAATGCGGATGGCGGCTTTTTTCTCACCGAGCATGGCAGCGACGTTCCGCTCGCCAGGAGCAAGCCCACGGAGGACGGCGCCCTGCCGTCAGCCAACGCCATCGCCATGTACAACCTGCTCCGCCTGAGCCATCTCACCGGCGACCCGCGCTGGGATAGCCGGGCGGAGGAACTCCGCGAGCTGTCCGCTCCGGCCCGGCGGTGGCCCACGGCGCATACCATGTGGCTGTCAGCCCTGGAGATGGCGTTCGACACCCCGAGGGAGCTCGTAGTCACCGCGCCGCGGCAGAGGGACGCCGTGGCTGCCATCCGCACCATCCAGCGGCACTACCTGCCCCACACCGTCATACTGCTCAAGGCGGACGGCATCGAGGACGTCGCCCCGTACACCACCGACATGCAGACAGGGGACAACGCCCTGTTTTACGTGTGCACCGGGCAGGCATGCCGGGCGCCATCCACCGACCTGGAGGCGACCCTCAAGGCGCTTGACCCGCCCGTACGGCATGACATGGCGGAACCATGAATACCTTTCTTACCACGTTTGAGGCTGTTGCCGCCCTGCTCGGCATCGGCGTCATCGGATTCTACATCGTTCGCAGGCGGATGCTCCCGGAGAAGGTACTGGGGTTGCTGTCGCCGCTCGCGCTCGATATCGCGCTGCCCAGCCTGGTGTTCGCGAACATCGTCACCGGGTTTTCTCCCGCCAGCCAGCCCGAGTGGTGGCAGCTTCCGCTCTGGTGGCTGGGGTTTACCGCTCTTGCGTTCGTGTTCACCCTCGCGCTGTTGCCCCTGACAGAGCAGTCGATACGACGGGAGTTCGCTGTGACCCTGTTTTACAACAACGCTATTTTTTTCCCGCTGGCCATCGTCACCGGGCTCTTCGGCGGGCAGTCGCCGTTGTTGGTCTCCATTTTTCTGTTCACCATTTTTTATCCCGCGTTTTTCTTCAGCACATGGCCCTTTTTCTTCGGGGAGCGCCGCGGCATCGCCTGGCGGAAGGTGGTGCATCCGGTGCTGATCGCCACGGTAGCAGCGGTTGTCATCCGGCTTGCGGGCTGGCATGTCTACGTGCCGTCGTTCGTTGTCTCCATGCTTGAGCTGCTTGGCGGGATGACCGTGCCGCTGTTGCTCATCATCCTCGGGGGGAGCATCTACATCGATTTTACCGGCGCACGTTCGTTCAACATACCCCAGGTTACCCTGTTCGTCGTGGCCAAAAACCTGCTGCTTCCGCTGCTGTTTCTCGCCGTGATATACATCGTTAGACCGCCCGCTGACATCGGGTTCCTCCTGCTGCTTGAAGCCGCTGTTCCCCCGGTCACGGCGATTCCAGCTGTCATCCAGCGGGCCGGCGGCGACCGTGCCGCTGTAGCCCAGTTCGTGGTCGGCAGTTTCGTTGCCTCGCTGCTCACGATCCCGGCCATGGTGTACCTGTACAGCCTGTTTTTTCCGCTGCCCGCGTAAACGTTAAGAAAACCGCGGCGTTGCAGACCATGGACAGAGCGCTCCTCCGGCAGCTCAGCTACGGCATGTACATCGTCGCCTCCAGACACGGGGACAGGCACAACGGACAGGTCGCCAACGCCGTGTTCCAGGTCTGCGCCGACCCGCCCGTCGTGGCCGCCTGCATCAACCGGGACAACCTGACCCATGACTATATCAAGAGCAGCCGGGTGTTCAGCGTATCCGTCCTCATGCAGGAGACGCCCATGAAGTTCATCGGCCGTTTCGGCTACCGCTCCGGCCGGGACATCGACAAGTTCGACGGCGTCGACCACATCGCTGGCACCACGGGAGCGCCGGCGGTCACCGAGCACGCGCTGGGCTACCTCGAAGCCGAGGTGGTCAGCAGCATGGACGTCGGGACGCATACCCTGTTCGCCGGCCGCCTGGCCGATGCCGTCGTGCTCAAGGACGGCATCCCGATGACCTACGCATACTACCGCCACGTCAAGGGCGGCAGATCCCCGGAAACCGCGCCGACATATATCCCGGAGGAATAAACGCCGGCCGCCCGGAGAGTTAAACTTTTAAGAACCCGGCCGATAACATCTACATGACCAAGATAAAGGATATGCTTGAAATAGCGATGAAGGCGGAAATCGATGCTGCCGACAACTACGGTCGAGCCGCCGACCAGACCGACCTGTTCCTGCTCAGGGACAAGTTCACCCTGCTGCAGAACGAGGAAAACGGCCACCGCCGCGTCCTGGAAAAACTCTTCGCCAAAAAATATCCCGAGAAGGAGCCGGAGCTTCCCGCCAGCCAGGACATGCCGTTCAAGGAGTTCTCCGAATACGCCGTCAAGCCAACCATGCAGCCCTCCGAAATCATCGAGGAAGCCATGGCCGGCGAGCAGCGCGCCCGCGACTTCTACCTGGACATGGAAAAACAGATGGACGGCGACAAAGAAAAAGCCATCATGCGCTACCTGGCCAGCATGGAGGAAAGCCATTATCATCTGCTGAAAAGCGAGCTGGAGATGGCGCAGAACTTCGAGCTCTACGACGAAGTACACGCGATGATGCACGTCGGGCCGTAAATCCCGGCGTCTCTCCCCCTCTTTTTAGAACATTTATATAACCATCCGCTATTTGCAGCCGATGGACGACACCGAATGGCTGGCCATCCTCGCCATGGGCGGACTGTTCCTGGCGGCCCAGTTCATCGCCCTCGCGGCGATACAGCCCTTCGAGGCAGCCGGCGTGCAGGCCTTCGAAAACCCGGATGACCCGGCCAACATCCTGCAGATCGTGCTCGTCGTCGTCGTGTTCACCGCCCTCATCCTTTTCATCGCCCGCTACAAGCAAAACATCATCAAGTACATCATCCTCTTCGTGTTTTTCTTCTCCCTGCTCTACATCTTCGAGGCGTTCCTGCTCATCCTCACCTCGTACGGCCTGGCGTCCACCGTGGGTGCCTTCGCCTTCGCCATCGGGGGCATCATCCTGCTCCTGCTGCATCCGGAATGGTACGTGGTGGACTCCATCGGAGTCCTCATGGCGGGCGGCATCATCGCCATCTTCGGGACGTCGCTCTCCATCCCGCTCATCATCGCCCTGCTCGTCATCCTGGCGGTCTACGACGCCATCTCGGTGTACAAGACCAAGCACATGCTCAGCCTGGCCGACGCCGTCGTCGGCGAAAACCTGCCCTTGCTCATGGTCGTCCCAAAAAAGCGGGGCTACTCGTTCCTCGAGCAGGCAGACCTGGGCCCGGAGCGCGACGCGCTGTTCATGGGGCTCGGCGACGCCATCATCCCGGGCATCCTGGGCGCAGCCGCTTACCTTGCGGCCGGTCTCACCGTCGCCGTGGTAACCATTCTCGGCGCCCTGGCCGGCTACTTTTTTCTCATGCGGCTGGCCGCAGCGGGCAACCCGCAGGCCGGGCTGCCCTGCCTCAACGGCGGCGCCCTGGCCGGCTACCTGATGGCAAGTCTCGCTGTCCATGGCTCCATCATCGGATTCTAGCAGCCTAGGGACGCCAGCCGCACCGCCGGCAGACGATACGGTTGCGGTGCGCCAATGTGCCCCCGCATTCCGGGCATTCCAGCTCCCGGAGCAGCGTCGACAGCCACGCCTCCTGTATCTCGGGTTCGTCGGCCGCCCGCACCCGCTCCAGTACCTCCCGCTGCCGCTCCGTGGTCACGACCGCGGCCAGCCGGTCCAACGGCAGCCGCTCCGTGGTGATACCCGGGGGCTTGCCAACCGCCACCGCCAAAAAAATCCCTGATACCAGGCCGCCGATATGCGCGAGATGCGCCACCCCGTCAGCGATGCCGCTGAACACGTACAGGGTCTCCATCCCGGCGAACACCAGCGTGGCCACGATGACCGGCATCCGGATGAACAATATGATGAACACCGGCAGCGGCATGACCACCTGGTCGCGGGGATACAGCGCCGCGAAGCTCCCCAGAATGCCGAAGATGGCGCCCGAGGCGCCCACCAGCGCGATGCCGCTATCCAGGTTGAAAGCCGTGAACAGCAGCGCGCCGGCGATGCCCGTCGCCACGTAGAGCACAAAAAACCGGCTGCTCCCGATACGCTGCTCAAACGGGACGCCGACCAGCAAAAACACGATCATGTTCATCAAAATGTGGACGAAGTTGGCGTGGACGAACATCGAGGTGAACAGGGTATACAGCTGCGGTATATCCTGCAGATAGGACGGCTGAAAGGCCAGCTCCTTGAACACCGTGGACTGCGCCGTGGAAAACGACAGCGTCGGCGACGTCAGCATCAGCAGAAAAAAGATGACGAAGTTGACCACGATGATAGCCTGCGACATCAGGATACGCTGCTTCGCCGCATACGCCAGCCCGCCGACGATGATGAGAAACGCGATAAGCGAGCCGTCGACCACGTGGCCGACCAGGACGTCCACAACGTCAAGCATGGCTAACCCCTCCAGTGGCGGAACAGCACAGCGGCGGCAGCCATCCAGACCACGCCAACGGCGAACAGCTTGACATGTTCATCATGTATCATCGACGTACGCTCCCTCTCTTTTCCAGCAAGATGCCAGTCGTGGTTAAATAACTTTGCAAAATACGCCGCCACCCCCGGATGTTCCACGATGACCCCCAGCTCCCGGTTCCAGCGAACCGCGTTCTCGTTCCAGTTTATCGACGAAATAAGCGTGGCGTTGTCCACAATCACCCCCTTGGTATGCACGTTGACCAGGGCCGACCCGCCGGTATACAGAAAGCGGGTTGACACGTTCCACCCTTCAAGATACGCGCGCGTAAGATTGTTAGCATCGCAGCTGGACGTATAGGACGGATGCTGGTTCATGAGCACCCGGACGTCGGCGCATCGCTCCCGCCGCCCGGCGAGGCAGCCTATAAACGGGTTGATTCCGTCGCTCCAGCGCGGCTCGACGTGCGCCTGCTCCACCAGGATGCGCCGCCGTCCACCGGTGAGCATGCTCTTGACGGCGCGCTCGGCGTTGTCAGGCGCCGCGACCACGGTGCAGGCAAAGGTGCCGTTGAACGTGCGCGCCGGGCAGCAGGGCTGGTAGCCTCCCCGGGGCGGCCACCGGGGCGGCAGATACATATCCGGCGGTGCCCCATATGTTTCGTTGGAGGCGGCGAAGGCAACCACGTCACGTCCGGACAGGTCGTCCTGCATTACCCGCCGTATGAAACGCGCGATGCTTTCGTTGCGGAGCACGATACCCCATTCCCGGTTGCCGTAGCTCGCCGCGGGCGACATACCGGTGACCCCCCAGTTGGCCGAGGTGACGATGGCGGTGCCGTTGTCCACGACGGCGTATTTCGCGTGATTGTAATGGTAGCGCCGTCGTCCCTCGCCGTGGTACATGTACCGGACGTTTCCGCCCGCCCTGGCGACGCGGGCCGCCATATGGCGCTGCTCCACGCTCAGGCCGCCCACCGGCTGCCCCTCCAGTAGCAGGGTGACCGAGACGTTGCGTGATGCAGCGTCGCACACGGCGTCGCACAGCCAGGGGTTGGTGAACGTGTACAGGTTGATGTAGAGGCTGTCCGTGGCGTTGGCTATCTCCTCTTCAACGACGGAAAACGCGTTGTCCGGAGCGGCGAACACCGTCACGCTGCCGGTAAATGTCACCTCGAAAGGCTGCCATGACGAGGCGCCCAGCCGGCGGCGCTGCCAGTCACGGCTGCTGTTGCCGTCCCCTGATATGTTGTGCCGGTAGAGGAGCACGCCCTCCCGTGGAGCCGGCACAGGTGGCCCGTTCCATCCCGGGCTGGATGGGCTGTCGCCGTAGACGACGCTGTCGACGGTATGGTTGTAGCCGTCTTTGAGGCACAGCGCGGCGCCCTCGTTGGACAGGATGAACCAGCCGTGCTCCTGCAGCTGCGGCACGGGCCCGCCATTGCCGTATGCGTAGTCTGCATGGAGTCCGGTGGCCGCCTGGAGGGCGGAGGCGTTCTGTGCGACGCGGAGCGTGCCGTGCGCCGGGATGTGGATGTTGGGGAAGACCACCCGTGTCTGCCGGTCGGGGCGCCGCCGGGGCGTGGTGGTGAGCCGCCAGTGGTAGAGGTTGACCGACCGGCCGGTTGGATTGTGGATGCAGATGTATTCGTTGTCCTCGCCGGGGTAGGGATGCGGGTACACCTCAGATATCAGCAGGTGCTGCTCCGCCGGCCCGGGGGTGTTATGGCGGACGGTCACATTGGTTGCGGCGACGTTGTTGCTCCGGTTGGCGTCGTCGACGTCCACGCGGGCCAGGATGGTATGGTTTCCTGTCACGCCGGTGGTGTCCCAGGTGATGCTGGGGCGCCGGTAGACGTTGACGCTGTCGTAGTGCCGCCGTCCGATGAGACCGGCCTCGGAGATGGTGTCGAGGTAAAAGGATACCGTGACGTCGGATACGACGTCGCTGCCGTGGTTGTCAACCCGGGCGGTAACGGCGGGGAGGGCGCCCTCTCTGACCTCCGGGGGCGCCCGTGTCCATGTGACGCTGAGGTCGCTGCCGTCATCAATGCTGGCTGCGGGCAGCGGGAGGAAGAGCAGGGTGACCACGATGGCTGCTGTCCATTTCATCGTTTCCGGCCGGGGAAGCGGGCCCGAGGGGATTTGAACCCCTGTTCTACAGCTTAGGAGGCTGTCGCCCTGTCCAGGCTGGGCCACGAGCCCGATGCCG
>CAZQNC010000068.1:0-7293 GCA_964594625.1 uncultured Thermoplasmatales archaeon
CGGCGGTGAGCTCGCTGAGCATCGCCTCTGCGTCGCGCCGGGTGATGGGCGTCAGGCGGAACGAGACATCGTTGTACAGCTCGGTGTACACGCCGCCCATCCCGGCCATGATGGACAGGCCGAACGACGGGTCGTTGAGCAATCCGGCGATCATCTCCACGCCCGGGGGCTCCATATGTTCAACGAGCACCGGCGCGTCGAAGCGCTCCGCCAGAGTGTCAACGGCGCTGCGGAGCTCCGCCTGGCTGCCGATGTTGAGCCTGACGCCGTCCACGTCGGATTTGTGCAGGATGTCGGGCGAGCACACCTTTGCAACGAGCGGGAAATCGATGTCGAGGGCTGCGGCTTCGTCGGCGTCGACGACGACGGCAAAATCGGTGGTGGGAATGTGATAGCGCTTGAGCAGCTCCTTGGCCTGGTTTTCGGGGAGGACGGTGCCCGGATGCTCCATGGATGGGTATAGGCGGCGTATTTTTTATTTTATTGGTGGCTGGGGGATGGCCGGTGCAAGCGGACGTGAAATACTCATGTTTTATATATCCTGGGCTGGATGTTGACGCGGATGGCATCTGTGAAGCAAAACGGGGGATGC
This sequence comes from uncultured Thermoplasmatales archaeon, assembly GCA_964594625.1. Classification (GTDB taxonomy): domain Archaea; phylum Thermoplasmatota; class E2; order UBA202; family DSCA01; genus CAZESS01. The sequence continues at coordinate 593 of CAZQNC010000068.1, forward strand.
ATATGCTGCAGATGATGCTCGACTACCTGCGCATCAGGTACCGGGCCGGGATGAACGGGGAGCAGATTGCTGCCCATCAGAAACGGGAGACCCGCAGGCTTGCCAGATATGCGGTGGACCGTGCACCGTTTTATCGCCGTCTGTACCACGGTTACGACCTCGACGACGTCTGGCGTCTTCCCACTACGGACAAGGAGATGGTGATGGACAATCTGACCGAGGCGAACACCGTCGGGTTGACCAGGAAAGAGATCATCGATTTTTGCCTGAAAAACGAGGAAACCAGGGAGTTCTCCAGCCGGCTGAACGGCTACGCGGTCGGGATGTCCTCCGGGACCAGCGGGAACAAGGGCGTGGAGATTGCCTCCCGGCGGGAGGAAAACCTGTTGCGCGCGTACCTGTTCGCGGTGTTTCCCCGGCCGTCGGGGAAGCTCAACCTGGCGTTTATCCTGCGGGTGTCGTCGCCGGCGTTCAACATCGACCGGTTCGGCCACCGGCTCACCTACATCAGCCAGCTGAACGCTCTGGAGACCATCCGGGACAGGCTGGAGAAGCTGCAGCCGAACGTGATTTCGGCGCCGCCGTCCATGCTCCGGATTCTGGCCGACGATCACCAGGCGGGACGGCTGCACGTCTCCCCGGAGATGCTGATCTCCTACGCCGAGGTGCTGTCCCCGGACGTGGAACGCTACCTGACAGAGGTGTTCGACTGCCCGGTATACGAGATCTACAAGGCGACGGAGGGAGCCATCGCGGCCAGCCGTCCCTGCGGCAACCTGCATCTCAACGAGGACCTGGTGGCGGTGGAGCTGTACGACGAACGCGGCGAGCCGACACCCCCAGGGGAGCCCTGCCATACCATGCTGGTGACCAACCTGGTGAAAAAGGCGCTGCCGTTCATCCGCTACGAGCTCAACGACGTGATAACCATACGGGAGGAGCCCTGCCACTGCGGCTCGTCGTTCCGGGTGATAGAGAGCGTCCAGGGCCGGGCGGACGACATGTTCTGGGCGTCCCGCACGTCCGGCGGCTCCCAGTTTATTTTCCCTGACTACATCCGGCGGGGTATCATCTCGAGCTCGGATGCCATCGAGGACTACCGGGCCGTGCAGGAGCACCCCGGGCGGGTATCGGTGTATCTGCGGCTGGCGCCCTATGCGGACGAAGACGCCATCGCCCGGGCGGTCGTCGGCCGGCTGGAGGACGTATTCCGGGAGTATGGATGCGAGGTGCCGTCTATCGTCGTGCGGAAAGGGCTGCCCACGCGCGACAGGGGAGACAAGCTCATCCGGGTGCGGCGGGAGTTCGATGCAGGTGAGCTATGAGACGGATAGCCTCGCTGGACGTGGTAAGAGGCGTCGGTATCCTGGGCGTGATATATCTGCATTCCGTGGTGTTCTACTACGGGGACTTCATGAGCATCGACTTCGACAACCCGCCGCTTGTCATCGCCGTCATCGCCGTCATGGTCCTGATGGGCGGCATCTTCGGCGTGGTGTCCGGCGCCGCCAACACGTACATGGCCCGCGGCCGGAGCGCGGCGGGACGGCGTAAGCAGGGCTGCCTCCACCTGGTCCACGCCGGCGTGTTTCTGCTGGCCGCCCATTACCTGTACAACGTGTTCCTGGGGCCGCACACCCACAACTTTGAGACCGGGGAGCACAGCTACTCCCTGGTGGCGCTGTCCATCCGCAACGGGGAGCTCACGCTGCCCAGCATCGAACGGTTTTTCGAGGGTTCGGCGCTGTCCATGCTCGGCTGGAATCTCATCTTTCTCGGGCTTATCCTGTCTATTTTGTTCAGGGACAATGGCATGCGGACCATGCGGCGGAACCGGCTCATCCTGGGCGTGGGCGGCGCCGCCGTCGTCGCGGTGTCGGTGGTCCGCATCTATCTGCTGCCCATGGTGGAATCCTCGATTGCATCCGGGCGGTATGGACTGGCGACGGTGCTGAGCTTTTTCGTCGCGAAGCCGTATCCATTGCTGCCCTATCTTGCCTTCGCCCTGTTTGGCGCGGTGCTGGCGCTGAGCTGGATGGAGTCCCGGGGGAGCGTGCGCCGCATGGTCTGGCTGGGCTTTGGCTGGCTGGTGCTGGGCGGGCTGGGGTTCCTGTTTATCCCGCAGAGCATCGCGGAGGTTGACATGTTCTGGTTCGCCAAGGTGTTGTTCGAGCTGGGCATCTTTATCGTGCTGGTATGCCTGGCCATGCTGCTGTTCGACGTGCCCGGGCGCCGCCGTCGGGTGCCGTGGCTGCGGCGGCTGGGGCGGGTGTCGTTCACCGTCTACATCGTGCAGACCCCGCTGTCGGAGCTGCTGGCCAGGGGCCTGGACGTGGCAGTGCCCGGGTGGAACATGACGATTCCGGCCATGCTTGTCTTCGGCGTGTTCAACGTGGCCGTCTGGCTGCTCATCATAGCTGTCTGGGCCCGGCATGATTTCCGTTTTTCGCTGGAGTGGCTCTGGGTTCGCATCCTGAAGCCGTCATCCAAGATGGACAACCTGCCGTGACAGGTCGGGGGAGCATGGTTTTATAGGACACCCGGGTTGCAGTGAGGTGGCCATGTATGCTGTGGAACCCGACCCCGCTGACGCGGTCGGCTTTGCCGTGGACTGCTGCCAGCGGCGGGCGGAGAAGACCATGCTCGCCGTGGTCGGCCGATGCCGGGTAAGATATGATGGCAGAGCCCGCTCGTTTCTCGACTGGGGCGACCGGCTGCTCGTGGTGAAGACGGATGGCACCGTCATGGTGCACCGCCCCGATGGACGGGAGCCCGTGAACTGGCAGCCTGCCGGCTCCCGTGTCTCGTTCCTGGAGAGAGACGGCCGGTTCATGGTCCGGGCGGTGCACTACGGCAACCGGGAGCAGATGAGCGTGCTGTTCCGCCACGTCGAGATGATGCTGGTGTCGACGATGGAGGACCAGGCGGAGCTGCAGCTGGTGGGCATGGAAAAAGACATCGTCGACAAGATCATGGACAGCCCGGAGGTCATCGAACCCGGCCTGCGGATAACGCAGCGGGAGAAACAGGTGCCGTCCGGCATGATAGACCTGTACGGCCGCGATGCACACAACGTCCCGGTGGTCATCGAGGTGAAACGGGGGCAGGCGACGATAAGCGCGGTGCAGCAGCTCCGGATGTACGTCCGGGACCTGCAACATGGAAACCCCGAGGCGGCGGTGAGAGGCATCCTGTGCACGCCCCGCATCCCCGAGATGGTACGGCGGCTGCTCGACGACTACGACCTGGAATGGCAGGAGTTCGGCTGGCAGCACGAGCTCGACCTCGACCAGCAGCACAGCCTCGACGACTACCTGTAACGGGGACTGTGTAGCCACCGTCGGGGTTTTTCACTGTTTGCTGTATCCGCACGCGATGCAGCGCCCCATGTGAATGGACATCGTGCCGCCGCAGGCGGGGCACCGCCATCGTTCCCGCTCCTCGCAAAGAAAGCGCTGTATGCCACCCTGCCGTATGCGCTGGAGGTTGTCGATGAGGCTGACGTGGTAGCGCTTCCGGTATCGCACATCGAGTTTTTCAAGACGACCGCAGGGAAAATCAGTGCACTGGTAGCAGAACCGGGTGGCCTGGATGCGGAGCCTGTCGCACAGTCCCGTGCGATACGTGCATCCCCGGTTTCTGGGCTGGCAGCCGGGGCATCCCGGCTCCTGGCCGTGCTGCCCCTTGAGATAGCGGCTGCAGACGCTGCAGTTCATGCCGCACGGTGCAACAAGCTCGGGATGGGCATCCATATGATGCTATTATGCCGCCGTGGATATATTAAAACCATGCCGCCGGCCGATGACATAAACGTGATATAATGCCAACTGTATGTATACGGGATATCATGGCACGGCATCGTCTTTTCACCGCCATCGACATCGGCGCCCGGCAGCCGCTGGTCGAGCTTGAACAACGCCTGGAGGAAACAGGGGCGGATCTCAAGCTGGTTGAGCCGGAGAACATCCATGTGACGTTGAAGTTTCTGGGGGACACCGAGGAAGCCAGGATACCGGCTGTCGAGGAGGCCATGCACACCGCCGCCGCGGACGTGGAACCCTACCGGGCGACCATGCAGGGCGTGGGCGTGTTCCCGCATCCCGGCTACATCAAGGTCATCTGGATCGGCGTCGACGACGACGGGCAGACGAAACAGATAGCGGAGGCGCTGGACGATGAACTGGCCGAGCATGGGTTCAAAAAAGAAAAACACGGGTTTACCCCGCATGCCACGGTGGCCCGGATGAAGGGCGCCCGGGGCAAGGACGCCGTCCGCAGCCTGGTAGAAAACCATCAGGAGACAGAGTTCGGCATGCTCAGCGTGGAAGGCATCCAGCTGAAAAAAAGCGAGCTGCAGCCCGATGGACCGGTCTACACGACGCTGAGCGACATCAAACTATGACCACGCACCGGGAGATACGGGCAGCGGTGCTCGACAGAATCGTGCCCACGACGGCGGAACGACGGGAGCTCCAGCAGACCGTCGACACGCTCACCGGGAAACTGCGGCATGCGGCAGAGGAGCGCGACGTCGACGTCTCCGTACTGCTGGTGGGCTCCATCGCCAAGGACACCTACCTGCGCGGGGCGCTGGACATCGACCTGTTCCTGCTGTTCCCGCCCGACGTCCCCCGCGAGGAGATGAAACAGCGGGCGCTGGACGTCGGCACCGCGGTGCTGTCGGACTGGGACATCCAGTACGCGGAGCATCCCTATGTCCGGGGCTGCTACCATGGCTACGACGTCGACGTGGTTCCCTGCTACCAGGTGCGCGATGCGGGGCAGCTGCAAAGCGCGGTGGACCGGACGCCGTTTCACACCAAATACGTCCAGGAGCATCTCGGGGGAAAACAAAAAAAAGAGGTGCGATTGTTGAAACAGTTCATGCAGGGCGTCGGCTGCTACAGCGCCGAGGAACGGGTGCGGGGCTTCGCCGGCTACCTGGCCGAGCTCCTGGTCATCCGGTATGGCTCGTTCCTGGCGGTGCTGGAGCAGGCCCCGTCATGGGAGGACGGCGCGGTGCTGTCACTCATCGGGGAGCCGCCGGCGTCGTTTCCCGAGCCGTTTGTGTTCGTGGACCCGGTGGACCCGTCCAGGAACGTGGCGGCCGCGGTATCCGAGGAAAAACGGCGGCTGTTCATGCGGGCCGCATCCGCCTATCTCCACATGCCCCGGCTGACATTCTTTTTCCCCCGGCCCGTCACGCCCTGGCCGCTGGAACAGATACGGCCCCGGCTCGAGGAATGGGTGGGCATCATGCTGCCCCGGCCCAACGTGGTCGACGACATCCTGTACTCGCAGGTGCGGAAGGCGGTGCGGAGCCTGCAGACCAGGCTGCAGGAACATGGCTTCGTGCCCGTGGACGGCGCCTTCCACGTGGACGACGAGGTGTTGCTGGCCGTCCAACTTGAGCAGCGGGAGCTTCCGCCAGAGCGGATGCATCCTGGGCCGCCCGTAGGGCAGGAGGAACACGCCGCTGCCTTCCGTGAAAAATGGACGGGGCATCCCCGAACCATTGAAGGGCCATATGTGGACGACGGGCGATGGACGGTCAAAATCAAACGGCGGTACCGCCATGCCGCGGAGCTGCTCCGGGACAGCATGAACGAACTCAACCTGGGAAAACATCTCAGCCGGCGGGCGTCCGAGGGCCAGGTGCTGCCGGGCAAGATGCTGGCCCGGGAAAAATATGCCGCTTTTTGGACAGAGCAGCTGTCAGGCCAGATGCCCTGGGAACGCTAGATGAGCCCCGCTTTCTGCAGGAGCATGAAATCCTCGGTGGACAGCTTTTCGCCTTTTTTGAAGCGCTCGTAGACGTCGTCGGCTTCCTCCTGGATGGCGCTCCGTTTTTCCTGCATTTCGTCTCGTTTTTCCTGGTGTTTGATGTCCTTGATCTCGTCTTCGACATCCCTGATTTCTTTGACGTAGGACACCATTTTTTTGTGGGCTTTGTCGGCGTCGAGGCGGGCGAGAACGTATTCCTTCTGGACTTTTTTGAGGTCCTTGTAGAGCTCGTCTGACTGGTTGAAGGCGTCGATCATTTTGACGTGGTGGTCCTGGGCGCGCTCCGCCAGCTCTTTGACTTTTTCGTGGGCTTTGTCGCCTTTTTCTTTCATCCGTTTCTGTTTTTCGATGATTTCGCGGAGCTCCGGGTTTTCCTCCAGGATTTTTTTCCGGGCTTTGATTTTCCGGGTGAGCTCTTTGAGGTCTTCGACCAGGCTCTGCTCGGCTTTTTTGGAGAGCTGCTGGGTCATCTGCTTGAACTCGAGTTTTTGCTTCCGGTCTTTCAGTACCTCGATGGGGGTCTCCTGGGGCAGGTATTCCTTGCGGAGGGCCTCGGCTTCTTTTTTGAGGTCGCGGTGCTGCTCGTTGTATTCCTTTCGTTTTTCTTTGATGCTGGCGACGCGTTCGTTTATCTCGTCCCGTTTTTCCTTATGCCGGATGCCTTCCTCCTTGGCTTCCTTTATCCGGTGGGCGATATCATATTTTTTTTGCTTGAGCTCGCGGGTTTTCTGGTTAAGCCGGTCTCTTTTCTGTTTTGCCTCACCAATTTTTTCCTGCAGATGCTCACGTCTGTTCTGAAGCTCCTCGACGGACATTATACGGACACCTAATTAGGGTATTTTATAAAAAATTTTGCCTATTCGTGCTGTGTTGAATATTTGAGAGCGGCGTTCCTCTCTGGTGAGAGGAATCCGTCT
>CAZQNC010000069.1:0-6954 GCA_964594625.1 uncultured Thermoplasmatales archaeon
CCATCCTGGAGAACCGGCGTCCACACTTGCGTTGCTACAGCCCCAGCAACGTCGACATCTCCTCCAGCACCTCGTCATCAACGGACAGATTCCAGTCATCTTCAAGCATCTTGCGCACCATCTGCTTGCCCTCCTCTCCAGAGGGGAGCACACCGATAAATCGCCGGTAGATGTCCGGCGTCACCCGGTACATGCGCACGAGCCCTTCAACCGACGTATCGATATCTGCTATACCTCGAGGGGTGGCCATGCATTTTTGCGGCATCAACGGACAGGTAATCGTCTCCCGCTGGATAGAAAACTCGAAAAATTTCTGGCACATCGGACAGAAATACCTGCCCATCGGGCTGTCACCCAGGATGGCTACGTCATCGAATCGAATCCGCCTCGAAATCCCGAGCTGCGAAGCCAGGCGGGGTACCGCATGCTCCAGAAGCCTGAACAGCACGTCCCGGTCCCAGACCTTGTCCACGTCCATGACCACGAAGGTGATGGCATCGGCACCGACGCGCTGGGCGGTTTCGCATCCACTGGCTATGATGATAAAGCTCTTCAGGGTCTGTAGCGGCTGCTGCCGGTATCTGATACGCCAGTCCCTCAAAAATGCCAGGTAGCTGTCGGCCCATCTCCCGGCGATGTCCTCCACGTCGTCCGGCATCAGTCTCGCTGCCAGCCGCTGCGGTATCTTCGGATAGAACAACCCGAATCGTTCCAGCCCCTCCGTGGACTCCGGCTGCAGGTTTTCGACGGCGATAGGCGTGTTAAGGCACATCTTCGGCATGTACGGGCATCGCGGTCCGTCGAGCTCGAACAGCTTTTTACAGGTCACACACCAGTATCGTCCCGAGAGCGACGGCTCCCCGGACGGCAGGCCCTTGACTTTCTCCATGACCTTTTCCTTGCTGCCGAACATCGTTAATCCTCTCCCGCAAACCGTTCCGAGGCAGGGGTCCCCCCGATGCCCCAGTGTGTCATCGGCACCTCGGTGACGACAACCTCGACGGCCTCCCGGGGAATGCCCCGACGTTCAAACATCGCGGTTACCTCCTCGATAACCTGCCGTGCGTTTTCCGTCCCAAATCCATCCCACACTTTAATTTCAACGATTGGCATACATACACCTCCCCCAAGACAACAGATCGAACGTTATAAAACTATTCGACTCATCGGGTACCGCTCACAGACAGCTGGAAATACATGGAGAGGAAATATATGCTGCCGCCGCCCGCGCTCCCGGCGCCATCCAAACAATTTATATAACCCAATGCTTTTCAGGGTTAAAATGGCCAAAGGACTCTCTCACTACCTCAGAGAAGCATGGAAACAGCCCGACACCGGCCACCGGTCGCCACAGTGGAACCGCCTCATCCAATGGCGCAAGGACGACAGCGTCGTCCGCGTAGACCATCCAACCAGGCCGGACAGAGCCCGGAGCCTCGGCTACAAGGCAAAACAGGGATTCGTCATCGTCCGCTCCAGAGTCCGCAAGGGCAGCCGCAGAAAACAGCGCCCCACGGCAGGGCGACGACCGGCCCGCATGGGCGTCAAAAAAATCACCGGGGCCAAGTCGATACAGCGCATGGCCGAAGAACGAGCCGCCCGGCATCACCCCAACATGGAAGTACTCAACTCCTACAAGGTCGGCGCCGACGGACGAAGCCATTACTACGAGGTCATCCTCGTCGACCCCAGCCACCCCGCCGTCGTCAACGACAGCGACATCAACTGGATAACCAGGGATAGAAGCCGCGTATACAAGGGGAAAACCTCGGCGGGCAAAAAAGGCCGCGGTCTCCGCAACAAGGGACAAGGTGCCGAACACATCCGGCCCAGCGTCCGGGCCAACGACGGCCGGGGCAAATAAGGCATGGAACCACCCTTTCACTACGTCCGGCTCACCACGTTTTGCTACCAGACAGAAAACAAAGACCGGGTACGCACGGCGCTGTCTTCCATCGCCCACGGCGACCCGGAAAGCAATGACGTCCGCGAGGAATCCATCGGAGGCCAGTTCGGGGACACCATCACCATCATGCATGTCCGGCTGAAGCGCTCCCGCGACATCCGCGACCTCAGCCGACGGCTGATCCCGCTGCTGTCAGCGGAAGACATCGAGAGCAAAGTCGACAACAAATGGTTTTTCCATCTCCGGTTCGACAAGGAGGCAGCCTTCCGCGGCAATCTGGACCCCTCGGACGGCACAAACGTCGTCACCCTGAAAGGCAAAATCCGGGTGTACCCGGCCAGCCGCGAGCGAGCTGTCGCCCGCCTGCAGGACTACGTGGCCTCCAATAACCATTAATAGAGGGAGTGCATATTACGGTGATGGCAGAGACCGTCGTGACCTGTCCCAACTGCGAAACCTCTTTTACGGTGGACGTCAACGCCACCCGCGGAAAATGTCCCTCCTGCAGCATCTCACTGATATTCGAGGATGCTCCCACCGGGCAGCAGGCCCCGCAGCCATCGGAGCCATCCCGGGCGCCGGGCAAGCAGAAAAAAAAGCGGATGCCGGAGCCGGAACCGCGGAGCCAGCCGGATACCGACGTCGTCGAGGAAACCGTGGACATCGGGCGGGTGGAGGCAGCCGTGGACGCCATCGTCGAGCGCACCGTCACCGGCCGAAAAACACGGGCTGCCGACGTCGCCGCCGTGGAATCAATCGAACCCCAGCGGGACTACTCCGACGTGGACAAAAAAGTCGAAAAGCTGCTCTCTAAAGGGTGAACACCCATATCTCGGGCTCGGACGGCAGATCGCTTTTCTCCACCTCTATCTCGTTGGCGACATGCCGTATCGCATAACGGGGACGGGCGGCATCCAGAAACGCGTCGATGCGTTCGATGGGCAGCGACAGCCCGCCGACCTTGTAATGCATGGGGATGACCACTGAGGGATTGATCGTGTTGCATACCTTCAGGGCTTCTTCCCCGTCGAGGGTGAACACGCCGCCGACCGGCACAAACAACACGTCGACATCGCCGATGTCTTCCGCCAGCTCACCGTCGATGACATGGCCAAGGTCGCCGAGATGGCAAAAGATGATGTCGTCCATGACGAACCGATATATCGTGATGGCCCCCCGCTTGGCGCCCTCCTCCCGGTCATGATGCGCCCGGTACGAGGAAATATGGACATCCTGCACCATTTTATCTCCGTCGCGGACCACCGTGGTGGTATCCTTTTGCACCGCTTTGACCTTGTTGTGGTCGTAGTGGTCATGGGAGACCAGCACCAGGTCGGCGCGGACGCCGGGAGGCTGGATGCCGATGGAGCTGCCGTCATGGGGATCGGTGACCACGGTCATGTCGTCGGTCAGTTCAAAGCATGAATGGCCGTGCCACCGTACGTTGAGCATCATATCCCCAGCATGCGCTTCACCTTGTCCAGGAACCCCTCTTTTTCTGCCGGGACGTTGATATGCCACTGGCCGTTGAACCAGAGACGAATGTCGCCGGCGCTGTCCACGTTCACCGCGATTTTTTGCTCCTGCGCGATGCCTTCCATGCCGTCGCCGCGGAAGACCGGCACCCGTTCATGTATGGTTCCCTTGATGGTCACGGTCGCGGTGTCGCCCTTGATGTGGATGGATGCGTTGTCCGGGCCGATGGTCTCGGCGACCACGGCTTTTTTGGCCCGCGGTTGCTCCGCTTCGACCATGCTCCGGGCGTGTTCCACCCATTTTTCCAGGCGTTTTTCCGACACGTCGATGTCCTTGGCCGTGGCGCAGATGTCGGCGGCAGCCAGCTCCCCGGGCGTGGTGATGCCCTGCCCGTGCAGCCGCCGGCTGTAGGTCGGGCCGACGCCGGAGATGTCGGTGAGCAGCTGCATCTCCCGGGCCCGCTGCTGCCATTCCTCGAGGCGTTCAGCCGGGATGCCCGTTTTTTTAGCTGTCTGCTCGATGTTGATGCCTCGCAGGCTGGCAACGTCTTTGACGCCCGCCTTGCTCAGTTTTTTTCCATACTGCCGGCCGATTCCTTTGATCGATGTAACGTCCATATTCCCCACAGACTGTATGCGCATTTCGATATAAAAAAGTTCGTGGGTGTCCCCCGGACATCTGGTTTCAACAACTATATAAAATGTAACGTCATTCTGTTGTCCATGGTACTGCCAACCGATTTACTGGAAAGCTCGCTGAACAAGGATGTTTCGCTCCTGCTCAAAGACGGGCGCGTACTCGAAGGGCGCCTGTCCGGCTACGACCAGTACATGAACCTGGTCATCGAGGACACCCGGGAGACAAAGGGAGACGCGGAACGACGCATGGGCAAGGTCGTGCTGCGCGGCAACAACATCGTCAGTATCTCTGTCAAATAGAGGATGCCAAAACTATTTAAAACGGCGGCATCTTTGCGGTATCAATGAACATATCGAACATGAAGCTGTCCTCCATCGAAGCGCGCCGCTATTCCGAGCCGGAGCAGCGACCGCAGAACGTGCGCATCGACCACAACAGCACCGTCACGCTTTTCTCGGCCTCGGATGCCACCGAGGCATCGGTCGAATTCCAGTACACGGCCAGCTACGGCCCCCTTGGCCTCATCAAGCTGTCCGGCGACTTTCACTTCCAGGCGGACAACGCCCGGGAGATAGCGGAGCAGTGGAGCCAGGACAAAAACATGCCCGAGGAGGTGGCCTCCCGCATCCATACCGCCATCATGCATTTCTGCCTTCCCGAGGCGGTCATGGTGTCCCGCGACCTCCGGCTGCCGCCGCCGATTCCCATGCCCCAGGTCAAGTTCGACAAGCAGGCCGAGCAGCAGGGCAAGGGTGGGTTCAGCCCCGAGGTTGCCTAAACCTGTTTCCTTTACACGTTCGAGAAAACATATAAAACGCGTAAAGCTATTACGCGTATGGCATTTCAACTGCAGGTGACAAAAAACACCCCGCTTACCGGGGAAGACGACTACGAAATCGTTGCCGTACAGTTCCTGAAACTGATCGGCTACCTGTCCCCCAACGCGGACACCACGTCGATTCCCTACCGGCTCTTCGAATGTTTTCTGCTCCATCCCGGCAAGGAATGGCAGGTGGACGAGCTCGCCGTCGAACTCGACGCTACCAAGGCCACGGTCTACCGGCATCTCAACAAGCTCAAAGGCCTCGACATCCTCGAGGAAGGCAAGGTCGGCGAGGGCACCAAGCAGCGGAAGACCTACCGGCTCCGCTACGGCAACCTCACCAAGGCCTGGAATTTCGTCGAGGCGCACGTCAAGGTCGCCATGGACAACTACACTGAAACGGTCGGGCATCTCCACAAGCTCGTCGAACGGAGGAACCTCGATGGAAGAGATTGAGCTCACCGACGGCTCCGGCTGCATCATCCGCTCCCAGGACGCCAGCGAAGAACCGCTTACATCGCACGGTACGCTGGAAGGATTCACCTACATCGGCAAAGACGAGGCATTGTGCATCCGCCTGGGCGAGGAGCACGACGAGCTGGCCGACAAGATACGCGTGATACCCGTGGGCAACATCATCTGCATCGACCTCATGGACCACGAGGCACAGCACAGCAGCACCGGCAAGCCGGACCACTATTTCGGGTGACACCATGAGCATGCAGATCGGTATCGTGGGCAAGCCAAACGTGGGCAAGACAACGTTTTTCAACGCGGCCACCAACGCCGGCGGGGAAATGGCAGCCTACCCGTTCACCACCATCGACGCCAACCGCGGGGTCATGTACGCCCGGACGCGGTGCCCCTGCCAGGATTTCGACGTGACCTGCAACCCGCACAACGCGGTCTGCCTGGACGGCATCCGCTACGTGCCCATCGAAGCCATCGACGTCGCCGGGCTGGTGCCCAAGGCCCACGAGGGGCGCGGACTGGGCAACAAGTTCCTCGACGACCTCCGGCAGGCATCCTGCCTCATCCACATCATCGACGCATCCGGCTCCACCAACGCCGAAGGAGAAATGTGCGAGACAGGCGAACACGACCCCCGGCAGGACGTCGCCTTTCTGGAGGAAGAACTCGACCACTGGATACACGGCATCATCATGCGCGACTGGGACCGCATCAGCCGGAAATGCGCCCTGGAGGACAAAAAAGCCAGCGCTGCCCTGGCCGACCGGCTCACCGGGCTGGGGGTCAGCGAGGCGGACATCACGCTGGCCCTGCGGAAAACCGGGCTGGAGGGCAATCCCACCGGATGGAGCACCGATGACATGTTCCGGCTGGCCTCAGCTATCAGACAGGCGGGCAAGCCCATCCTGCTGTCGCTCAACAAGGTCGACAAGGCCCCCGACGACGTCGTCACCGAGATGGCCGGCGAGGCAGCGGTTCCCACTGCCGCGGAGGCAGAGCTGGCGCTCACCCATGCAGCCGAGCACGACATGATAGACTACAAGCCGGGGGACGGCTCTTTCGAGATATGCAGCGACGACATGAGCGAGCGGCAGCGGAAGGGGTTGGAATACATCCGTACCCATGTCCTGGAAAAATATGGGGGCACCGGTGTCCAGAAATGTATCAACCAGGCCGTGTTCAGCCTGCTCGACCTCATCGCCGTGTACCCCGTCGAAGACGAGACGCATCTCACCGACAAAAAAGGCAACGTGCTCCCCGACGTGTTCCTGGTTCCCCGTGGCGCGACGGTCATCGACCTGGCCTACAAGGTGCACACCGACCTCGGCGAGGGATTCATCCGGGCCATCGACGCCCGGACGCAGCGTGTCGTAGGCCACGACCACGAGCTCCACAATGGAGACATCATCCGCATCGTAGCGAAAAAATAGGTCGCTTTGGCGGCATCCTGTAGCTGCTCAGCATCCTCCTGGATAGACAGCTGGTTGATACCCACCCAGGTCAACGCCAGAAACGCCTGGCTATCCGAATACACCGCGTTGTCAGCCTTCCCCAGCTCAACATGCTCTTACAAAACATCTATGACCTTGACTTCGCCATGTGGTCTTTTTCACACTAACATGGTGCCATTGCACAATTT
>CAZQNC010000070.1:0-6945 GCA_964594625.1 uncultured Thermoplasmatales archaeon
GCATAGCAGTGTGGCGGTATCTGGGCGAGCTCGGGTTTGACCCGGTCTGGATGGTCCCCGTGTTCGTGGTCGCCGGCGTGCTGCTCGCCTGGCTGGTGGTGCGGCGGCGGGCCGGGCACGTGCAGACGGCGATGCTGTTTCTGCTCCTGTTTCTGCTGCTGTTCCCCAAGATACATTCCGGGTACTACGTGCCCCTGCTCCTGTTCATCCCGGTGTATCGGCGTGACAGACGGCTGCTGCTGGCGGTCACCACGGCGGCCCTCGGGGCCATCGGGCTCGACGGCCTGAACTGGCTGGGTGCGGCCGGGCCAGCGCTGGCACCAGTGTTCCTGGCCTTCGGGGTATGGCTGCTGCTCGCCTGGCTGCTGGCCCACGTGCTCGGCAGCGCTCAGGAGCTCGCCAGGCAGCGCTGGTAGACCTCCCGCTGTTTCTGGTACCAGTCAACGTAGCGGTGGAGGCCGTCGTCCAGCATGACCGTGGGCTGCCAGCCCAGGAGCCGGCGGGCCCTGTCCACGTTCGCCCAGGTGTGGGAGACGTCGCCGCATATCCTGTCCCGGTAGATCGGCTGTGCATCTCTCCCGGTGAGCGCCGCCAGCCGGTTGAGCAGGTCGTTCACCGAGATGTGGTGCCCGGAGCCGATGTTGAGCACCTCGCCCCACGGCTGCCGGTCGAGCACCCGCAGGTTCGCTTCGACGACGTCGTCGATGTAGGTGAAATCCCGTTTTTGCGTGCCGTCGCCGAACACCACGGGCCGTTCCCCGTCGAGCAGTTTCCGGGTGAAATGAAAGATGGCCAGGTCGGGGCGCATCCGGGGGCCGTAGACGGTGAAATAGCGCAGTGACACGGCAGGCAAACCGTACGATTGATGGAAGCTGTGCACGTAGCCTTCCACGCTGAGCTTGCTGGCGCCGTAGGGGGAAAGCGGCCGGCAGCGGCAGCCTTCGTCGAGCGGCAGCCTGTCCGGCTCGCCGTAGACCGACGAGGACGAGGCGTTGACGAAGCAGTCGACCTCTGCCTCGGTGGCCGCCCGGAGCAGGCTGAGCCCGCCGTCGACGTTGTTGCGGTGAGTGGCCAGCGGCTCGGCGAGGGACGCCCGGACGCCCGGGCGTGCCGCCTCGTGGAACACGATATCTATTCCGTGTTTGTGCATGAGCTTCCGCATGGCAGCCTGGTCGCAGGCGTCTCCCTGGATAAAGGTGACGTCGCCGGTCTGCCGGACGACGTCCAGGTTCCGTTTTTTTATCTCCGGCGAATAGTAGGGGTCGAAGCAGTCGACGATGACGACGCTGTCGCCCCGCTCCAGCAACGCCCGGGCGAGATGGGACCCGATAAACCCGGCCCCGCCGGTGACTAACGCAACGGCCATTACCCATAATATAAATATTGTTTATAAATATACACGCATGCTCTCCGTCGTCATCCCCGTCTACAACGAGGAAACCAACATCCAGCCGCTCTACGAGCAGCTGAAACCCGTCCTCGCCGGGCTGGGCGAGCACGAAATCCTGTTCATCGACGACGGAAGCACCGACCGCACATATGAACACATCGTAGCCCTCCACGAAAACGACGGCGCAGTCCGCTGCATCCGCATGCGCCGCAACTTCGGGCAGACCCCGGCCCTCCTCGCCGGGTTCAACGCCGCCGCCGGCGACGTGGTGGTAACCATGGACGGCGACCTGCAGAACGACCCGGCGGACATCCCCCGGCTGCTCGACGAGCTGGACGGCCGGGACGTGGTCAGCGGCTGGCGCCGCGACCGCCAGGACACGCTGGGCAAGCGGCTTACCTCGAGGTTTTCCAACTGGCTGGCCCGCCAACTGACCGGCCTGCCGCTCCACGACTTCGGGTGCACATTGAAGGCCTACCGGCAGGAGTGCCTGGCGGACCTGGAGCTCTACGGGGAGATGCACCGGTACATCCCCGCGGTGCTCGCCTGGCGGGGATTCCGCGTGGGAGAAGCAACGGTCCGGCATCACGAGCGTGAACGGGGCCAAACGAAATACGGCCTTACCAGGCTGTTCCGGGGCCTGTTCGACCTCATCACCTTCAAGTTCTGGTCCGGGTTTTCCACCCGGCCGCTGCATTTTTTTGGCGCCGTCGGACTGCTCCTGTTCGCCGCCGGGTTCATCGTCGACCTCTACCTCGTGCTGCTCAAGCTCCTCAACGGCGAGCAGCTGGCCGACCGGCCGCTGCTGCTCCTCGGCGTCCTCCTGATGGTCGTCGGGCTCCAGATATTCATCTCGGGGTTCCTGGCCGAGATCATGGTTCGAAGCTACTATCTCGCGCAGTCAGACAAGATGTATTCCATCCGGGAAACCCTGGACTAGCTTACAGCAGCGCCGGCAGCCCCGCGGCGAGCCGCCGCATGCCCTCCCTGGCCTGCGCCACGGTGCTGTTGCCGTAGGCGATGCGCAGCGCCGGTTCTGCCGCGGCAAACGCCTCGCCCGGGATGGTCACCACGCCGTCGTCCTCGATGAGGCGGAGGGCGATGTCCCAGGCCGCCCGGTCGGTGTCAAGCTGCAGGAGAAAATAGAACGCGCCCCGGGTCACCGGCAGCGACACCCCGTCCAGATCGGCCATACCGTCGACGAACACCTGCCGGTTCTCCGTCAGCGTGGGAAGAAACCGGCGGGGATACGCCCCCCGATCCTGCAGGGCAGCCGCGGCGGCGGCCTGCGACGGCCCCGGGGGACAGATGGCCACGGTGTCCTGCACCTTGAGCACCTCCCCATAGAGGTCGGCGGGCACGGCCATGGCCCCGATGCGGTAGCCGGACATGCCATACGACTTGGAAAACGAAAACAGCGAGATGGTATGCTCCAGGCCGGCGTCATACGAGGCAGGGCTGACATGCCGGGCGCCGTCGTACACGAAATGCTCGTAGGGCTCATCGGAGATGTGGAAGACGTCATGGTCGGCGCAGAGCTCGTTGACGCCGCGGAGCGTCGCCGGCGGGTAGACGGCGCCCGTGGGATTGTTCGGGGAGATGGTGACCACGGCCCGGGTGTCCGGTCGCAGCGCCGCCGCAACGTCGTCCACCCCGGGGACATAGTTCTCTCCCGCCGCAACGTAGACCGGCCGGCAGCCCGCCATCTGCACGGCCATGACATGGTTGAAATAGTACGGCGTCACCATGACCACGCTGTCCCCCACGCCTGTGACGGCGAGCAATGCGTTGACGAACGCCTGGTTGGCCCCCGCCGTGGCGATGACGTTGCGCTCCCAGTCAGCGGCGATGTCGTTGTCCCGCCGGAGCTTCCCGGCGATGGCCTGCCGGAGCCCGGGATGCCCCGCGTCGTGGCTGTACCGGTAGCCGTCCGGCGTGGAGAGCACGTCGGCGGCAGCCGCCGTCGCCGCGTCCGGCGGCCCGAAAAACGGGACGCCCTGCCCGAGGGATACCACGTCGCCGGGGGCGTCTGCCTGCTCCAGCAGGCGCTGGATGGGTGCGTCCATCATCTCCGTCGTGCGGCTCTGCCGGGGCATGGGCAGTGCAAACATGTCGGCGTTATTAGTTTTTCTTGTCTCCCGATGCGGACGCCCCGTGTTCCCAATAAAAATATAAAATTTATTATATGCTCCAGGGTATCCCTAGGAGATGACGGAGCTGGCCGTTCTCCCTTCATTCATCACGTCTTTTTTACTGCTGGCCATCGCCGTCTACCTGCTTACCCGGAGGACCCGTAAGCCGTATATCCCCACGCTTTCCCTCCTGTGTTTCGTCCTGTTTCTGTGGAACGCCGGCCACATCATGACCAACGTCACAGAGGGCGACCTCGCATGGGCGAATCTGAGCTCGCTGGCCCTCATCTTCATCCCGGCGGTCGGCTTCCATTTCACGGCTGAATACACCGGTTACTTCCGGAGCCGGTACTACCTGCTCGCCTACCTCCCGGCGGTATTGCTTGCGGTCTCGGTGCCGCTGGAACACTACGTGACCGGCACCGTGTACCTGGCGTATGGCTGGGAGCCGGTGTACGATGACACCTATCTCGTTATCAACTCGTGGATGGGGCTCTTTTTCCTGTTTCTCTCCGCGCTGCTCCTCGTCCGCCACTACCGGGAGAGCGTGGGCATCAAGAAACGGCAGATACTGTTCATCCTGATGGCCATCCCCGCCAACACGTTTTTCTCGTTTTTGTCCTACGGTCTCATGGTGGAGATGCTCGACGTCGCCCAGTTTCCCGTGGGGGCGGTGCTGGACATCATCATGGTGGCCCTCATCGCCTACGCCATCGTCCGCTTCAAGCTGCCCGTGGGAACGGCGTCGGAGGTCAACTTCCGGGTGCTATCTGAGACGGCCAGCGAGGGCATCTGCATCCTCGACGCCGAAGGCAACATAGACTACGCCAACTCGCATTGCGCGGCCATGCTCGCCGGGCCGGGCGCGAAGATACTGGGGAAACCGTTCCGTCCCCACGTGGCCGAAACGTCACGGGCGGCGTTCGACGAGGCACTGCACACCACGCTCTCCGGCCGGACCATCACCAACTATCCGCTCCAGCTGCAGGACCATCCGAACGTGGTGTACGCCGAGATAAACACCTCTCCCATCGAGTGGCACGACCAGATCCTCGGTGCCTTCGTCACCATCCGGGACGTCACCCAGCGCGAACAAACCGAGCGGGAGCTCAAACGCCAGAAAACCTATTTCCAGGCCCTGTTCGAGGACTCCCCGGAGGCCATCGTGTCCACCGACCCGCAGCACCTGGTCATCGACGTCAACTCCTCGTTCACCGACCTGTTCGGGTACACCACCGACGAGATACGCGGCAAAGACATCGACGACTTCCTGCTCCCCGGGGACCGGCAGGAAGAGGGCAGAGACTTCACCCGGCAGGTGGTCAGCGGGCAGAGCTTCGCCGCGGAAACCATGCGGAAGCGGAAGGACGGCTCCCTGGTCCCCGTGTCCGTCATGGGCGCCCCCATCTTCATCGACGACGAGCAAATCGGGGTGTTCGGCATCTACCGCGACATTACCGAGCGCAAGAACGCCGAGGAAGAACGTGAGTTCTACAACTCGCTGCTCCGCCATGACGTGGCCAACCGGAACATGGTCGTCTACGGCAACCTGCAGATGCTGGAAACCACGTCGCTTGACCCCGACCAGTACGGCATGCTCTCCAACGCGCTGCACGCCATCAGGTCAAGCATCGACCTCATCCAGAAGATACGGGACCTCAGAACCATCGAGGGCGACCACGAGCTCGAAGCCGTATCGCTCGACGACTGCATCTCCCAGGCCATCCGTGGAGCCGAGCATCAGGCGGCCGAGGCAGGCGTCGACATCCGCTACGACGGTACCAACGTGGTCGTCATGGCCGGCCCCCTCCTCGAAAACGTGTTTTCCAACCTGATGCAGAACGCCATCGTCCACGCGGACTGCGCCACCGTCACCGTCAAGGTGGCCAGGGATGACGACGGCGACCACTGCATAGCCACGGTCACCGACGACGGCACCGGCATCCCGCCGGAGGACAGGGAGGAGCTGTTCCGGCCCGGCAAAAAACGCCGCGGCAGCCCGGGCAGCGGCCTCGGTCTCTACCTGGTCAAAAAAATCGTTGAAAACTACGGTGGCCACATCGCGGTGCGCACGCCCGACGATGGCGGGACCACGTTCACGCTGTCGCTTCGCTGCGCCTGAACCGGGCCAGCGGTTTCGCCAGATGACGGCGCGCCACGACCGGCACCTCGTACCATCCCGGCTGCAGGCTTCGCTCAACGCGCTCGAACGCCGCGTCGCCTTCGGCTGCCCGACGCCCGCAGACGGCGCAGCGGTATCCCTGACCATGGCCGTGGGACTTCATGTGCTTGCCACATATGGGGCAGATCGGGTTTTCCCGTTTTTCGTAGCAGGGCACCAGCCGCCGGACATACAGTTTTTCCAGGTTGACGGTGAGCGGTGACGCCCGGACGCCGCCGCAGGCGGTGACCATGTCGCCCGGTCGAAGCCGTCGAGCCACGTCGCGGAACCGCTTGGTGGGCTCGTAGGCGGCGCAGGCAATGCTGCTGTCGCCGTCGGCAATCGAAAACAGCACGTGCCCTCCCTCGATGGTATGCGGCACCTCGATGACGGTGCCCGTGACGATAACGGACTCGTAGGGCCGCACCTCGCCGACGACCCGGCGCTGCAGATGATCGTCGGTTGCCTGGTTGGTCTCGAAGAGCAGCCATCGGGCAATCTCGCTGGAGGCAACGCTCTCCATTGCCGCGGGGAGCACGGCTGCCTCGTCCCCGCGGATGCCGTACAGGACGGGGCACGGGGAATGCGGGGTTATCTGCACATGCCGGTTTTCGTAGTCGTAGCTGTCGAACGTCGAGGGAACCCGGCGGTCCATCTCCCGCACCGACGCCTCGTCGACCCGTCGCGGGCCGCCGTTCCGGTAGGCGATGAGCTCGTAGGTGACGTCGCCGGGATGCCAGGCGACAGCGGCAGCGGCGCCGATGACCCCCCGACCGTTCTTGTAGCCGATGCAGCGGCCGCCCACCCTGTCGACCTGCTTCCGCACCATGCGCTGCGCTACGATGCCGTGCACCGCCCGCCGGTAGAGCCCGGCCGGGGGCTGCTCCGGCACCACGACGAGGCCCGGGTTGGTGTTCTCGCCGTCGAACATTGCCCGCTGCTGGAGGGCCGCGTCGGCAGCTTCGAGGACGGCGTCCATGTCTCCGCCGTCGCCGCATGCGGCATAGCCGTACCGTTCGCCCCCGACGTCGCCGATTTCGATGCGTTCCCCCTCGCCGTGGCCCAGGTGCAGGGCGACGGCCCCGTTGCCGCGTGTTTTCCAGGGAACATTGGGGTTCAGGCGGACCAGCCGGGGCATGCCGATGACGTCCAGCCCGAGCTCGTTGACCGCCACGATGAGGTCGCCTGCCAGATGGGTGGTGCACATGCCCTTCCTGCTGTCGGTGTCGTCAACCCCGAGCCACATAAATCTTTTATATAAG
>CAZQNC010000071.1:0-6934 GCA_964594625.1 uncultured Thermoplasmatales archaeon
CACATGTCGCCGTTGTCCCTGAAGGCGGGGCCGGGCGGTCCGCGCTTGCCCCGGATCTCGTCATCTGCGGCGCCGTAGTCGCCCCAGCGGCCGCCGTAGTCGAGCCAGTTTTGCCCTGCGTCGTGGTTGCCCGCACCTGTCTCGCCGAGCATAACCAGGTCGTAGTCTTCGGGCGCCAGGGTTTCGCCGTCGTTGCCGACGTGGTCGCTGGCCAGGCCGAGGAGTCCCTGGTAGGAGCGGAAATAGTTGGCGTGGCTGCCCCGGGCGACGTACACGTGAGGATGGGTGTCGCTTCTGTCGACCTGGCTCCATGAAGCGCGCTGCCCGTGGAGATGCTGGCTGTACATCGCCTCGACCGGCTCGCCGGCTCCGTTGAACACGACCTGTATCATCTCCCAGTCGCCCTCGTGGGTGTTGAGCGTGCCTGTGTTGAAGGCGTAGAACAGCCAGTACTGGACCACGGTAGTACCGTTGCCCGCGGGGAATACGTGGGCGTAGACGACGGGGTCACGTGTCTCGGCATAGGTCGTGTAGTCGTCGACAATATATCGGTCGTCGACGGTGCCCCTCCGGTTGTCGAGATAGTAGGTGTCGCCGCTATATGCGCCGAGCAACTCGGCTGTCGGCGTCGCGGTTATCAGCGTCGACGTGTTGCCCTCGCTGCGGTTGAGATTCGCGTTGGCCAGATGGTAGTCGACGGCGACCGGGAACAGCTCCTCGTCCCGCTCGAAAAAGAGCCGGGGCGCGTAGGTTTCCGCCAGCTGCTGCTCCTCCGGGTCGTCCAGGCCGTCGGTGTCGTTGTCCGCGGCGGTTGCGCTCTGCAGCAATACAATACAGCACACCACAACAGCCGCTCCCAAGAAAAGGCGCTTTGACGCCGTAAGCGACATGTTCCTCACCTCTGTATCCCCTTTCAGCTATTAAAACGTATCTGAAAGCCTCATGCGACGTGGACGTGGACGACGGGGCTGTACCACCAGAGCCGGCCCTGGATTTCCTGCAGGCCGTCGGTGCCCTGCCGCGCCTCGTAGAACTCGGGGTCGGTGCGCTCCCTGACAAGCCGGAGGTAGGGGTCGGTGCCGTAGAAGAGGCGGCCGTGCGGCGTGCCGTAGCGCTGGTCGACCTGGGCCTTGGCCACGACGTAGTAGTCGCCGGGCTCGTCGAAAGACAGCCGGGCGCTGTATGTCACGGGCTGCGTGTCGCCGTCCAGGGCGCTGTGCCAGCCGGTGCCGCCCTGCCAGTCGCCCGCGTGCTCGTCGTAATCTTCGGTGGTATGCGTGTAGTTGTGAACGGGGTCGGGGTCGGTGCCCCACTGCAGCATGGTGTGGTCGACGACCAGGCTGCCGTTGACCTGCCATCGGAAGATATGGGTGCCCGGCTGGACGTGTTCATCCGGCATCGTTGTCCAGCGGACGGAGGGCTGCGCCAGGTCTATCTGGTGGAGCAGGTAGCGCCGTATTTCCATGCCGAAGCCCAGAGCGGTGTCGTTGCCGAGGAGCTCCCACCGGTCGATGTGTTTCTCGTAGTCGTAGACCTCGTACAGGTGCCACATGATGCCCGCGCCGGGGTAGCCGCCGTTGGCTTCGTCGTTGACATGGCGGTCCTCCCGCGGATTGCGTGACACGTCGGCGCCGTACGCCCAGCAGACCAGGGCGCCGTCGATGCTGTCCACGAAGCTCGTTATCGGGCCGACGTCCCAGCCGGCCAGGTCGCCGCCGAAGTCGCCCATGTAGTCGGCGACGCGGACCGACGCTGCATCGTAGAAATAAAAGTCGGGCGGCGCGTAGTTGTACGGCGTCCACGTGACGGGGCTGACGGCCTTGACCATCCAGTGGGAGTTGAACCAGGGGTACATGAGCTTCCGCAGTCCCTCGTGGAAGTCGCAGCCCACCCGGACGGTGTGATTGTTGACGAAGCGCACCAGCGTTTTGCCGGGCACGGAGCCCCAGCAGATGGGCGGCCCCCACGCCCCGGGGCCGTTGTAGTCGGCCTCGCGGTTCAAATCCCAGCCGTTGTAGTCCCTCCGCCGGTTGTGGTCGTACGCCCAGGGATTGTGGCTTATCTCGATGTATATCTCCCGGTTGTCCACCAGCCAGCGGAGCCAGGCCTTGTCATAGTTGGGACAAGGCTCGTCGGTGTACGCCATGCGCATCAGCCAGTCCGTGAACCAGTACAGGCAGTTCGTCCCGATTTTTTCGACGCCGTGCGGGCTGCCCAGGAAGAGCACCTCGGGCTTGTCCAGACCGCGGCTTTCGTTGGTGACGCGGACGTACCAGCAGTCGTAGCCGCCGGCAACCCGGCCGGTGCCATAAAGCTCGTTGGCCTTGAACGTCTCGATATACCGGGGATACTGTTCCTCGAGCGACTGGTACCAGCCGACGAGCTCCGAGTAGTTCCCGGCAAACGTGTAGGAATCCGCCGTGGCCGCCCGGGTGGGAGACGGCCCGGGCCGCTCGACGGAGCGCTGGCTCATCAGCTGTGCGGACGATGCCCCGACCAGCAGGCCGACAACCAGCATGGAAATAATGACGTGTCGCACACCGCCACAACAGATAGCTGAACATAAATGGTTCCGTGCCACTTATAAACCCCGGGGTGTTGTATCAGCATGCGGCCCGCGTTCCGTCTGCTGGCCCTCCATCTCGACCAGGACGACCCCCGGAAATGCAGCGCCCGGCGGCTGGCACAGTTCGACCTCGCCACCCTCGTGACATCGGGGCATAGGCTGCCGTCCGGCGGGGTGCTCCTCGACCCCCGGGCGGACAAAGCGCTCTCCGCCGAGGACAGGAACTGCAGCAGCGTCGTCGCCGTGGACTGCTCATGGAAACGGGCCGAACAGGTGTTCGCATCGCTGGAGCGCCGTATGCCCGCACGCGCATTGCCGTTTCTGGTGCCGGCCAACCCGGTCAACTATGGCAAGCCGGCCAGGCTGTCGACGGCGGAGGCGTTCGCCGCGGCGTTGTACATCCTGGGCGACGTGGATGGCGCCGAGATGGTGATGTCCAAGTTCAAATGGGGGCCACATTTTTTGCAGTTGAACCGGCAGCCGCTGGAGGACTACCGTCGGGCCGGGAGCAGCGCAGAGGTCGTCGAGATGATGCATGCCTATCTGCCCGGGGATGATTAAAGGTTAAAAAGCCGCGCTGGTTATACGACCGTGGTAGCATGGAAATCAAAACGGTGAAGATAGAAAAGCCAGAGGACATGAACTTTATCCTGGGGCAGTCGCATTTCATCAAAAGCGTGGAAGATCTCTACGAGGCACTGGTCAACGTCCCCGGCGCCCGGTTCGGCCTGGCGTTCTGCGAGGCATCCGGCCCCCGCCTGGCCCGGGTGGACGGCAACGACGAGGAGCTAAAGAAGCTGGCCGTCGACAACGCCAGGCGTATCGGCGCCGGTCATTCCTTCATCATTTTCCTGGAAAACTGCTTTCCCATCAGCGTGCTCAACGCCATAAAGAACGTGCCCGAGGTCTGCCGCATCTTCTGCGCCACCGCGAACCCGACGACGGTGCTGGTCGCCGAGAGCAACATGGACGGCGAGACAGGCAGGGGCATCCTGGGCGTCATCGACGGCTACACGCCCCTGGGCGTCGAGGATGACGACGACGTAGCTGAGCGAAAAGAGTTCCTGCGGTCCATCGGGTACAAGCGCTAGTATTGCAGCTCCAGCGAGGGCAATTCGGCGCCGCTTCCCCCGGTAACCTGGCCGACGACCCGGGCCTCCATGTCGGCATGCTCCGCCAGTATGCTGAGAGTGGCATCCACGTCGGCGCTGTCGACCACGATGGCAAGCCCCATGCCCATGTTGAACGTCTGGTACATCTCCCGGTCGGTGACGTTGCCCAGGTCCTGGATGACCGCATAGATATGCTGGGGCTCGAACGGGTCGTCGATGGAAAAGCACACCTGGCTGGAGAGGCGCTTGAGGTTGCGGAGGCCGCCGCCCGTTATATGGGAGATGCCCTTGACGTCGACCTGGTTCCACAGCGCCAGGGTTTCTCGGACATAGATACGGGTGGGCTCGAGCAGGGCGTCGCCGACCGTTACATCGGAGGTGGGCAGTGCATCGCTGTAATCGTAGCCGTTTTCGGTGAACACCGTGCGGGCGAGCGTGTACCCGTTGGAATGCAGGCCGCTGCTCCGCAGTCCGACGATGACGTCGCCCGGCTCGATGGCCTGCGGCAGCTCGTGTTCGACGACGGCGACGCATGTGCCCGCCAGATCGAACCCGCTGATGATCTCCGGCAGCGTGGCGGTTTCGCCGCCGACGATGGGGATGCCGGCGATGTCGGCGCCGCGTTGCAGCCCCCGGGCGATGGCCGCTGCCTTCTCTTTGTCGGTGGCTTCCATGGCGAGGTAGTCGACGAAGGCCAGGGGGCGGGCACCCATGCAGAGGGCGTCGTTGACGTTCATGGCCATGCAGTCGATGCCCACGGTGTCCCACCGCCGCATTTCATCGGCGATGATGACCTTGGAGCCGACGCCGTCGGTGCACATGACCAGGCGGTGGCCGTCGAGCTCGACGGCGTCGGTGCCGCCGACGGCGGAGACGATGCCCGAGACGGCTCGTTCTTCTTCGTCGATGTCGACGCCTGCGTCTGCGTAGCTCATGTGCTTCATATGCTGACATGCCTTCGGGCCATTTATGTTTATTGCCCGCCCAAACATTTTTTATCGGCGGCTGCTTCAGGGTGCATGCAGCTGTACATCCATTTCCTGGGGACCGGGGGCTCCTGGCCGTCGTCGCAGCGGAACGTGTCCGCCATCGCGGTCAAGCGGGGAAGCGACGTGCTGCTGTTCGACTGCGGGGAGGGCACCCAGCGGCAGCTGCAGAAGTCGGCGCTGAGCTACATGCAGGTCGACAGCATCTTCGTCACGCATTTCCACGGCGACCATTTCCTGGGGCTGCCGGGGTTGTTTCAGACATTGCAGCTGAACGACCGGGAGAAGCCACTGCACGTGTACGGGCCGCCGGGGATGGAGCGATTGGTGCAGCAGCTCACCCATATCGGGTATTTCAAGCCCGTCTTTGACATCTACGGCCACAGCCTGCAGCCGGGGGACGAGGTGCGCTTCGACGGGTACGGCGTGACCTGTCTGTCGGCGAACCACAAAGTGCCCGCCTACTGCTACTGTCTGGAGGAGGACAGTCGGCCGGGCCGGTTTCATAAGCAGCGGGCGCTCGAGCTCGGGGTGCCCGAGGGGCCATTGTTCGGGCGGCTGCAGAAGGGGCATCCGGTGGAGGTTGACGGCCGGACGGTGACGCCGGACATGGTGCTGGGGCCGCCGCGTCCGGGCAGAAAGATATCGTTGTCTGGGGACACCGCCCCGTTTGACGGGTTTGTCGGGTTCGCCCGGGGCAGCGACGTGCTCATCCATGAGGCGACGGCGGATGCGTCGCTGGAGGAGAAAGCTAACGAGTACGGTCATTCGTCGGCGCGGCAGGCCGCCGAGGTTGCCGCCGCCGCGGATGTCGACCGGCTGTATATCACCCATATCAGTCCCCGGTACCGGGATGCATCGGAGATTGAGGCGGAGGCCCGTGCGGTGTTCCCGGAGAGCACCGTGGCCCATGATTTCATGCAGGTCGAGGTGGAGCTGAAGCAGTAGCGCCGGCGGTTTCGGTTCGGTATATATTTATAGCGGTATCAGTTGTATTATACGGAGGCGTAGCGGAGGAAAAAGGAGAGGTAACAATGAGAAAAAAAGGCATATGGAAAAAGAGGGCACTTTTAGTGACATTATGTGTCACGTTAGCATTGATACTGGGAACGTTCTCCCAGTCGCTTTCCGGGGGTGATATCTCCACGACGGAGAAACCGATGACCCCGGCCGAGGACCAGGAGCTTGAACTGGAGGCATTCAACGAGGATACCGGCACGCCGCATCGGTATGACACCCGTTCGCCCACGGGCGAGGCAGCCACCCTGGCCGCCGACCAGAACGACATCGGATACCATACCGACGCGGGCAACAGCGTGTACAGCTCGCTTCCCGTCTACATCGGAGAGCACGTGGACAGCACGACGCCGGGGCGGGGTCGCACGGGCTCGCTGGCACCTGACGACAGAGACGACAGCGACTGGTACCTGTTCTCCGCCTGCGAGGGACAGCAGGTGGACGTCTCCCTGACAACAGACATGGATTATAGCGTCGAGCTCGCCAACACCAACGCCGAGGTGGTAGCGCGTCCGTACACCGTGGAAACAACCGGCACGCATTTCATCCGCATCTTTTCCGCCGAGGGAGCCGGGGCGGGCGACTACACGTTCAGCATCACCACGGGCGATCAACATGACGGAGGCATGAACGGCGACGCCGGCAACACCCGGGCAGAGGCGAGAGCCATCGAACCGGGGGACCACTGCGGCTACATGTGCGAAACCGACAGAGAAGACTGGTACAGCTTCCAGGCAGGCACCGGCGACGGCATCTTTATCACCCTGCAGTCACCGCAAAAATCGGACTACGACGTCACGCTCTACAATCCATCGGGCGAGGCAGTCCACGCCGCCCACTACTACGGCGACGACGAGCTCGAATATCCCGCCGATGCGACAGGCACCTGGACCATGCAGATACACATGTTCCCCGGCTGGGACGAAGAAAAATGGCCGGACGACTACTTCCGATACGGCTCCGGCGGATACACCTTCACTCTCGACGTCGGCGGCACGGCGCAGGCACCGCCGGAGCCACGGGCGCAGCCGGACATCACCCCGGTCGCCCAGACGTTCGTGGTCAACAACGACGACAACGGCAACACGGACGAATACGGCTACCTGGCCGCCATCCCCGCCGCCAACTATCTCGACGGCGGAAAACGCTACCTGTCACCCATCGTATACCAGGGCGTCGACCGGCAGATAAACTGGTACGGCACCGTGGACGACACGACGGGGTATCTGCTCGACGACTGGAACACCTACCTG
>CAZQNC010000072.1:0-6841 GCA_964594625.1 uncultured Thermoplasmatales archaeon
GGCATAGACCTAATTGGCTAATTTTTTGTCCTCCCCCCTTCCTCCCCTACCTTTTTTATTTTCCCTTTTTTGGTATAGCCTCGCCGATGGACAGTGGCCTGCGCTTGCCCGGCAGAAACACGGCTACAGCGACAGACGGTCGCCGTTCTCCGGGACGATTACCTCGGCGGCGAAATCCCGCAGCTCCGCCGCCAACGGCTCCGGGTTGTCGGAATGGAACAGGACCACGCGCTCCGGCTGGCAGTCCCGGGCAAAGTCCCGCAGCTCGTCATGCCCGGCGTGGGCGGAAAAATCATAGAAGAACACTTCGGCGTTCACCGGGCGCTTCACCCCGTACAGGGACAGCTCGCCCGTCTCGAGCAGCTGCTCGCCGTTGGTGCCCTCCACCTGGTAGCCGGTGATGATAATAGCCGAGTTGGGGTCGTCCCGGATGTTGTCCGCGTAGCCGAGCACCGGCCCGCCGTTCAGCATCCCGCTGGTGGTCACGATGACATCGCCGTCCATCGCCATCCGTTTGCCCTTCCGGGAGTACACCAGATGGACGTTGTCCAGCGCCTTCTTCAGCCCCTTGGGGGAGCGCAGATATGATGGATGCTGCAGGAAGATCTCGCCGATGCGGCTGCCCATGCCGTCCAGCCATACCTCGTGCCCGGAGTCGGCGAGCAGCATGGCTATCTCCTGGGTGCGGCCCACCGCAAAAGCAGGAATGATGGCGGTGCCACCCCGGGCGACAACGTCGTCGACCGTGTCCAGAAACTGCCGTTCGAGCTCCCGCCGCGGGGGATGGCTCTGGCCGGCGTAGGTGCCCTCCATGACCAACGTGTCGCATGACACCGGCTCGGCGCCGTTCACCAGGCGGCTGTCTATGGTGTTGAGGTCGCAGGCGATGAGCACGCCCGTGTTCTCCTCCTTGAACATGAGAGAGCCGGGGATGTGGCCCGCCGAATGACAGGATATCTCCATGTCACCGATGGTTATATGCTCGGCGGGGTCGACGGACAAAAAATTGCGTTCCGCCTCTTCCACATCGCGGTCGCTGTAGGGAAACGGGTACCCGTTGCACCGCGCAATCTTAAGGGAGTCGCTGAACAGGATACGGGCGATCTCCTGCGTGACAGGCGTCGAAAAAATAGGGACGTTGTAACGTCCGGACAGCCACGGCGCCATCCCCGAATGGTCGAGATGTCCATGGGAGAGAAACAGGCATTCCACGGGCGGCGCCTGCTCCGGATACGCCGGCGGCTCCCCGGGGGTCATGCCGTAGTCGAACAAAAGCGAGCTGCCGTTGAGCTCCGCTAAAATGCCGACACGGCCGACCTCGTGTGCACCGCCAAGAAACCGTACGTCCATGCAAACAGGGTAATACCCCCCTCCATTTAATGTTTGGGTTCTACTCCATCAGCGTCGATACATACGCGATAAACGAGGACAGCTTCATCCCATCGCTCCATCGAAGGTCGTAGTTGCCCGCCTTGGTTTTGCCGATGGGCGGCAGCCGGCTGTGCAGCAGCCTGGACCGCCCCTCCAGCTCGGTGACATCCAGCGCGAAGACCCGCCAGGCGTCCCCCCGGTAGCCCTTCCGCCGGAACGCGAACAGGGGAAGCGCCCGGGAGCGCTCGCAGGTTTCCCGCATCTGCTCGGTCTTGCGCTGCAGCTTGTCTTTTTTCCGGCTGAACAGGATACGGTCGCTTTTCCGGGTTTTGATTTCGACGAGGAAGGAGATGCTGCCGCGCACCGCGACGATGTCGGCGATGCCCAATGACCCGGCTGCCCGTACGACGATGAACGGCGCGTCGCGTATCCGGTAGTAGCCCTGGCGTTCTTCGGGGCTGCAGCTCCTGGTGACGGTCTCGAGTGTGGCTTCGTCGGCGGACAGGATGTCCCGGAGCTCGCGCTCGTAGATGCTCATCGCGCTAGTAGCCCCCGATTTTAAGTGACGGGTCGCCGAGGAGGACGAAGGACTGGATGGTGTGCAGATGCCAGCGCTGCTCGGGTGTCTTGTAGTGCGCTGTGTAGTTCGACACGGCGTGGCCCCAGCATTCGCCGAGGTATTCGTTGCCCTGGCTGTAGCCGTTGAACAGCTCGAGCTGCATGTAGCCGTAGCCTGACTCGGCACAGTCCGGGTCGTTGACGCCGTCGCCGTCCAGGTCGCCGTCTTCGCCGGGCGTGGCCACGGGAAACGCGGTGTAGCCGAAGGTGGCGATGGCGCCGCCGCCGAGCTTGCGGGCGAACCACCAGGCGCTGCCCTGCGGGGAGGGGGTGCCGGCCCAGGGATAGTTGGACATGCTGATGTTGAACATGGCGGTGTGGCAGCCGCCGATGATGGCGATGCTGTATTCATCGTTGAAGAAGAGGGGGATGTCGTAGAACTTGAACCCGTCTTCCCATTCGCCGCCGGTATCGTTTTCCGCGTGGGTGCTCCAGTAGATGGGGCTGCCGTGGCCGTGCATGTGGATGAACATGGCGCCGTCGTTCATGCCCTGTTTCATCGCGTCGGAGGTGACGTCTCCCGTGGTGACGTATATCTTGTCGCTGTCGTAGCCGGGCAGGTAGTCGAGCACCTTGTCGCAGACGATTTCTCCTTCGACGCCGAGCGCCGGGAAGTTGTCGCCGCCGGCCAGCACCACGTTCCGGGTTCCCTGACTGTTTTCGTACGTGATGGTCTTATCGACCATGATTGACACCTCGGCCCTGGTGCGGCAGGCCCACCGCCCGAGATATACATCCGGGGTGAGGTCGGCCTGGTCTTTGAGCTCGCCGATGCGCGCCCATTCGTAGAAGACGTCGTTGTCGTCGGTGTCCCAGGTGGAAAAGCTGCCGTTGCCGTCGTATATGTCGGCGTAGTAGAGGTCGGTCATGTACCGGTTTTCGTCGGCCCAGAACACGTGGACGTATCGGACGGGCACGTGCCATCGCTCCTGGATGCCGGGCTTGCGGCCGCCGACCAGCAGGACGTATTCGATGCCCCATTCTTCGACCGCGTTTTTGATGAACTGTTTGAGTATCTCGGCGTCGTCCCGTCCATCAGGCGGGAAGTATTCGCCGGCTTTGATGCATTCCATGCATGCGACCTTGGTGTCGATACCGTGGCTCTGCTTGT
Organism: uncultured Thermoplasmatales archaeon; assembly: GCA_964594625.1. GTDB lineage: Archaea > Thermoplasmatota > E2 > UBA202 > DSCA01 > CAZESS01. The sequence goes on from CAZQNC010000072.1 coordinate 3,101, forward strand.
GCTCCACCAGTGGATCGAGGGATGCCTCCCAGGCCCGGGGGCAGACCACGAGCAGGTCGTATTCGTCCTTCTGTACCAGGGGCTCCGACGGCGGCGTGTAGTCCACCTCGACGTCGGCCTGGCGGCAGAACCGCAGCGTATCGCTCGCGGGACTGTACCGGGCGGGGTACACCGACACGGTTACCGTTGTCACGCGTTGGCCGTTGCGGATGCCGCTGGCGACCTCGTAGTCGTACCAGCTACCGGGGTACGGCGCCGCGCTGTCGTACACCGCCGGGTCCGGCTCTCGTGCCGGGGTGACGGTTTCCATGTTTGGCGGGACGGCCTGCCGGGCGGGCTTGACGGGCTGATGCAGCGTGGCTTCCTGCACCTCGCCTGTTTCCACCGCTACGTTTTTGATGGATGCGCCGAAGGGCAGCGTGACGGTGGTCCGCCAGACGGGGAGGACGGGTTTGCCCTGGCTGGCCGTCATGCCGCAGCCGTCCATGTGCACCGCGGTGTAGCCGTCCTGTATGGTGACCTCGGGGGCGGAGAACGTGGCGGTGGCCGTGGCCGTCTGCGCTGTCCTGACCGGGTCATCCAGCCGGACGTCATCTGTCTCGTTGACGCCGATGGTCTGGATGCCGCCCAATAGGAATACTGCAATCACGAAAAAAGCCAGTATTTTTTTCATGCCTTCTTATTAAAAGGCGATATTTAAACCTTCATATCCCGGCTTTATTCCGGGTGGCTGAAGGCGCTGCGTCCGGCCCGCGGTGCCCGATGGCGTATGGAGGAGCCAGCCGTCGGCCGTCATCGTTCTTGGGAAAAAGATTTTATGGACGGAGACGTTATAATCGTATGCGGACGGAAGCTGCCATCAGCGACGTCATGACCGACAATCCGGTTATCATCAGCCGGAAAGCCAGCGTCATCGACGCCGCCCGGGAGATGAAGGGGGAGGATGTGGGCAGCATCATCGTCGTGGACGACGGCGCGCCCGTGGGCATCGCCACCGAGAGCGACATTTTGCGGAAGGTGGTCGCCGAGGGCAAAGACGCCGCTGAGATATCCGTCGACGATATCATGAGCCATCCACCGGTGACCATTACACCGGACGACAACATGATGGACGCCATCAGGCTGATGAACGACAAAAAAATACGGCGGCTTCCGGTCGTGGACAACGGCAAACTGGTGGGGATGGTGACGGAGGGAGACCTGCTCAGGATTTCTCCGCTTTTGCTCGACGTCGCCCGGGAGATGGCCTCCATCTCCGGCGGCGAAACGGCAGTGCCCCGTAAGATATCGCTGCCCGGCAAATGCGAGGGATGCGGCATGCTGTCCGACCATCTCGTCGACGTCGATGGGCGGCTGTTCTGCGAGTCCTGCGCCGACGCCTACCAGTAAGCGAGGGGATAGAATGCAAATAATGAACATAATGACACAGGATATTATATCTGTCAACAAGAACGACGACCTGCAGCACGTGATGGACCTGATGGACAAGCACAACATCAGCAAGGTGCCCGCGATGGCCGACGGACAGCTGGCCGGCATCGTCACCGACAACAAGATAGCCGACGAGCTGGGCAGCGTGCGAAACCGCGGGGTGCCACCTTCACACATGCACGCCTCCACGGTCATGGACCGCGACTACGAGCCCGTCTACCCGCAGATGGACATCCGGGAGATACTCCAGACGGTCGGCGAACCCGGCCTGACCATGCTCCCCGTCCTGGAAAACGACATGCTCGTCGGCGTGGTCACCAAGGCCGACCTTTTACCCCTGGTGGAGGACGACCGCCCGCTCACAGAGCTCATGACCAGCCCCGTGTACACGGTCAAACCCGACGACCGCATCGTGCACGCCCGACGGCGGCTGCTCGACCACGACATCGCCCGCCTGCCCGTGGCCGTAGACGGCGCCCCGCAGGGCATCATCTCCGACATGGAAATCGCGTTCGCCCTGGCAGATTTGAAGCGATCCGTGTCGCTTGGACAGCAAAACCACCGGCTGCGGGAGCTGCACGTCGAAGACGCGATGCGGGCGCCGGCCCTGGTCGCCGGCCGGGAGCGCACCATCAAGGAGGCGGCGAAGATCATGCTGAGCCAGTCGGTGGGCTGCCTCCCCGTCGTCGACGACAGCGACATCATCGAGGGAATCGTGACGAGAACGGACCTTTTGCGGACGCTTCCGGACACCCTATAACATTGGGGCGCTGCGCAGCCATTCGATGTCGCTCAGGTAGAGCTGCCGGATGTCATGCAGGCCGTATAATTCCATGGCGATGCGTTCCAGGCCGAGACCCCAGGCCAGCACGGGCTCCCGTATGCCGAGCGGCTCGGTGACCTCGGGCCGGAAGATACCGGAGCCGCCGAGCTCCATCCACCGGTCGTGCCATCTGACCTCGACGTCCATCGACGGCTCCGTGTAGGGATAGTAGGCCGGGCGGAGGCGGATGTTGTCGAAGCCCAGCTTATGGTAAAACTCGGTCAGCAGGCCGATGAGCTGCCGGAAGTTTGCCTGCTCCTCGTGCACGATGCCCTCTATCTGGTAGAACTCGGGGAGATGCGTGCTGTCGATGGTCTCCCGCCGGAAGACCCTGCCGATGGAGAACACCTTGGCCGGCGGCTCCGGATGCTCCGCGAGATACCGGATGGTGTTCACCGTGGTATGCGTCCTGAGCACCACGCGCCTGGCCTGCTCGCTGTCGAAGTCGTACTGCCAGCCCGTGGAACCGGTGTCGCCCCCTGTTTCATGCACCGCTTTGATATTTTCGAGCAGCTCGTCATCGATAGGCAGCTCCGCCGGGCGGGAGCAGTAAAAGGTGTCCTGCATGTCCCGGGCGGGATGATCCTGCGGGATGAACAGCACGTCCATGTCCCAGAAGCAGGGCTCCACGTAGCCGCCCATGATCTCCTGGAAGCCCATCTCCACGAAGATACGCCTGACCCGCTCGATAAGCCGGCTCAACGGATGCCGCTTGCCGGGATGCCGGGCGGGCGCGAAGCTTTTTACGTCATATCTGCGAAATGCCGCATCTTTCCAGGCGCCGCTCTGGATGTGCTCCGGCGATAGCTGCGCGATCTCCTCCCGGATTTCCAGGCCCTGTTTGACAACCTCACGGCCTTCCCCGGACAGGATGACCGTCCGCGTTATTTCCTCGTTTTCCGTCAGGGCGTTCCGCTGCACCAACGTTTCCGCCATATCCGGATCGTCGGGCGTCTCCCCGTTGGCTATCTGCCGCAGCACCGTGACCTCGGGCTGCTCCTCCCCGACGGCTTTTTTCCCCGTGTCCGTCGGCACCAATGATTTCTCCCCCTCGCTTTTGTCGATGGTGCACCACTGTTTGCGCATCAGCCAGCCGATGGCGATGTCCAGGTCGTCCCGCCGTTCCCGCAGCACGCTGAAGCGATTTGTGCCATCCATAACGAGCCTGAGCACCTGCACCTCGGGCAGGTCCTCCTCCAGAAAACGCTGGCCTTCCCCGGTGACCTGGTAGCTGCTCTCGAGGTCTTCCTCCATCGCCGCCAGTCCCTTTGACTGCAGCCACGACGAAGCATTCATGACCTTGACCTGCTCCAGGCCCGTTGCCTCCATGAGCTCATCAGGCGACGCCCGGCCGTCGCGCTCGTCCAGCGCCAGCAGTACCTTTTTCTCCGCCGTGGACAGCGTCTCCACCAGGTCATCCGTTCCGTCGCTCGTGTTGGCTTCCATTGTCCCCATGAAACATCATCCGGCTATTAAAACTTGGCTAT
>CAZQNC010000073.1:0-2539 GCA_964594625.1 uncultured Thermoplasmatales archaeon
CAATCGCTGGGGTGGCAGGTCTGTCCTCGGGGCTGTTTACTCTGATGTCTGTCCCAAATCCGTTCCCGTTTATGGACCTATCCAGAGATAGGTTTTCGAGGTATGAGGCTGTCCATACGATGTATACATTATCTTCATAGGTGGCGATTTCAGGATTGTCGCCTCCATGGCTATCGCTTATTATCGTTGGATCACTGAAAGTGCTACCCTCATCTGTGGATGTTGTGTAATAAATGTCGCCTTTGTAGCCCCATGTGATATGGATGTTGCCGCTGCCATCAACTGCAATGGATGGCCCATATCCCCATCCGATGTCTATAGGGTCGCTGAAAGTTTCTCCGCCATCGGGAGACTTAGCAAAGTTTACCCCGTTCCAGACCACATATATGTTGTCAGAGCCATCCACTGCTATATCTGGTTTTCTTCCATAACCTGGACTGGCATGTATATCTATCCCAAAGTCTTCTGCCCTTGCATTGTGGACGCCACCGAAGAAGGCATACATTGCGCCGAGCAGCAACACGATAACCATCACAGTGAGTACTTGTCTCTTATGAATAACACTTTTAATTTTTTCACCTATTTCTGGATAACAAATATGTCAAAGTTTTAAATATATTACGAACTGCCGGCTTATCGTCAGAGAAAAAGGAGCCTACTCGGATTCAAAAACGATTTCCTGCTTGGGCTCCAGCTGCATCTTTGGCGACATGGTCTGCTGCTCCCGGACCGCCTCGTTGTAGGCCGCCTCGCCGCCCGCCTCGGCCAGTATCTGCTCGCCGGCGGCGATCTGCTGCTGGATGTTGGCGTTCACCTTTTCAATCGTCCCCGGGGCCACCACGTGGGCGAGCTTCAGCAGCAGGCCCAGCCCGTAGGGAAACGACTCAAGATGCATAACAGAGTCAGGCTTCGGAAAAAACCATACGCCGATTGAGTCCTCGCCGAACGATGTTATCGGGATGTCACCGGCCGCCTGCCGCTCGGGCGTCGGCCCCACATCCACCACCTCCCAGATGCCATCTATGAAGGCCTCGCCCTCCCCGTGCAACATGAAATAGCCCATGGCGTCGTACCATTCCTGCATCACCGGGTCAACGATAAACGTGTTGGTCCACGACTCGATCATCTCCGGCGCATACAGCTTATAACGGGCCTTGACGCCGGTTGCACGGCAGAGCGCCACGAACACCGAGATCTCGTGCAGGCAGGTTCCCGTCCCCCGCCGGAGCGTCGCCGCCACGTCGTCCATCGGCACCATCTCCAGCGTCAGCTTCCGCTTCGCAAAATCAAACGCCCGCTCGGCAAAAACCCGGTCGGAGACCTCAAAGGCGCCGAGCTCGTTGGCCAGCGCCACCACCTCCGGTGCATGCGAGTTGCAGTACAGCGTGGGGCGCAGATACCGTTCATCCCGGTCGCAGTACCGCATACCCTCCTCGTAGGCGGGCAGCTCATACCGGCGCGGCGGACGCACATACCGCGGTCCATCGGAATCGCTTTCCTGCAGACCGCGCAGCGCCCCCAGATTTGAGAGGAGCACCGTGCCCAGTGAAGAGAGCCCCTTCACCATGAGCTGCAGATATGCCCTCGACGGCATGTAGCCCTTCTTTTTCATCTCTCTAAGCGTGGTCATGGCGTGTCCCCTGCATATCGCTGAAACGTGCCCGTATAATGACGGGTCAATTATAAATGTTGTCGCTATACCTCAGTCGCCTTCCCGGTAGGTGTAGTTTATCTCCTGCTGGATGGCCCGGTAGAGCTTCGCGCCCTCCTGCAGCACATGTCGCTCCGTCAGCACTTCGAGCGCCTGCTCGCCCACCACTTCCATGAGCTCCTTTATCTCCTCGGGATGCGCCTTCGCATATTTCACGATGTTTTCAACGCTTTCCTCGTCAAGCGTGATTTTCATGGTGTCACCTCATTGCATGCAACAGCGCCGGTCTTAAAGCTTTTATGCCGGCTCGCTCACCGACGGCGTCTGCCAAGCACCACCAGCACGGCACCCATGGCGCCGAGTGCCAGAAGCACCGTGAACCCCGGGGTTCCATCCCCGTCGTCATCGCCGTTTCCACCGTTGCCATCGTCGATGTCCGGAGCGTAGTCCTGCGGTGCCCAGTCAGACCACCACTCATTCTGTTGGCTGGCCGTCTCAAAGCCTTCTCCCGTTTGTGCCCAGAATGATACAGCGGTATCGCTGCTGACAAGGTCTATCGTTGCTGTGATAGTATCACCTGCAGCCGACACATTGCCTTCGCTCCCCCCGGTCGTCGAGAAGCCAATAAATTGTCCGCTTCCGTTGTTGTATGAGAGAATATAATTGGTATCAGAGGTGTTGAAGTGACCCCAATAATAGACATCGTCCGAGTTCTCTATTTCTCCTTCAACCGTTATTTCTATGGTGAGCTGACCCTCATTTGTCGAAGAGGAAAGCTCTGTAATATCAATATTCGGTCGGTCTGCTTCGGCATACGACCAAGACCAACTGTTCAGGTTGTTGCTCCACTTCCAGTGAAACACGTCACCGGTGTCATCATCAACCGTC
>CAZQNC010000073.1:2639-6813 GCA_964594625.1 uncultured Thermoplasmatales archaeon
CAGGTTGTTGCTCCACTTCCAGTGAAACACGTCACCGGTGTCATCATCAACCGTCGCCGCGTCAGCCAGGCTGCCGCAGAGCAGCGCCACCGTCGCCAGTCCACATACAAATAGAATGGTTTTCATATATTCCTCCGGTCGCTATATCGCTATTGTCATATATATAGATTACATATACGCTTCTAAAAAGGCAGCATGTAGCGCAGCAGCCCCGGCCGCCGCTTCACCACCTCCTTCGCCACCCGCCAGGGATAGTCAATGTCCCCCTGCTCAGTGACCACGGCGGCGACATCCTCGTCCACCGCCCCCAGCAGCCGGTCCATCTCCCCGTCCGAAAGGCCGACAAACCGCCGCCGGAGCCACACGCTCCGCTTCAGCTCCCGACCATACCGGCGCATGAACATCCGGCGGTAGTCCACCGTGCCGTCATCCAGCGCATCGGCCAGACAGTACGCGGCCACCAGACCCGGATACAGACCGCCGCCCGACGTCGCCTTCACCTGCCCGGCCGCATCGCCAACCAGGGCGGCATCGCCGTGGCAAAACCGCCGCCGGAGCCCCATCGGAATAAGGCCCGCCTGCAAATCATGCCGTTCAACGCCGAGACGGTCGAGCAGCCGCCCGAAATACCGCATCACCCCCCGGCCGGGGGACACGCCCAGCCCGACACGTATCTCGCCATCCGCCGGGATACGCCACGCGAAAAACCCCGGGGCAACCCCGGAGCCCACCCATACGTCCACCTCATCCCCCGCGCCAGCGCCAGAGACAACCGCCTGCACCGTCTGCACATGCTCCATATGCGCCGGAAAACCAAGCGCCGATGCAGCCAAGCTGCACACGCCGTCAGCACCCACCACATACCGGCAGCGCAGGGTATCGTCACCGGTGACCACGAAGCCGTCATCGCAACTCCGCACGCCGGATACCCTCCACGAACATCGGAGCTCGGCGCCCGCCGCCACCGCCCGCTCCGCCATACGACGGTCGAACATGGCACGGTCGACGGCCAGCGCATGCGTCCGGTCGTCGCCGACGTGCACCGTCGCTCCGCCGGGTGCATGCACCACAGCGCCGGTTATCTCCTGCCGGACGACGTCGCCGTCCACGCCGGCCATGTCGAGCACGCGGGGGGTCACCAGCCCGGCGCAGCGAACCGGCTCACCCACCCGGGGATGCTCCTCGAGCACCACGGTCCGGTAGCCGCGCGAGGCAAGCAACCGGGCTGCCATGCATCCAGCTGGACCGGCGCCGATGACTGCCACGTCGTAACGCATCAGGTTTAAGTATTCGCTCCCTATTTATATCTTCGTCGTTATGATACCCGTAGCCTGTACAATGATCCTCGTCACCCGAAAAAAAGCCCGGTCGCTGCTCTCACGGTTCGTCGTCGACAAAGACGGCAACCGCGCCGGCGAGAGCATATCGGTTTACAAAGACCTGCTCATCATCAAGCGGGAGGGCACCTTTTACGCGGTGCCGCTCAAACACGTTGACGCCCACGGCGACGAGCTCCGGGTGAAAGGTATCGTCCAATGGGAAAAAGCCGCAGAGATGGCCGAGGAGTGGAACCAACGTGTATAAGATGGCTATCGTGACGCCTGAGCTCCCCATATCCGGGGGCAAGCTGGCCGCCCAGGTCGCCCACGCGGCCGTGGAATGCACGCTTCGCCTCCGCAAAAAAAATCCGTCGCTGCTACAGAAATGGCTCGACGAAGGCCAAAAAAAGGTGGTGCTCGGCACCGGCGACCAGGACATCCATCGCCTGGAGAGCAAGGCGTCGTCGATGGGCCTGTGCACCGCGCTGATAAAGGATGCAGGGCGCACGGAGCTCCCGCCCGGTACCATCACAGCCCTGGCCATCGGCCCGGCGCAGGAGCACAAGGTGGACAAGATCACTGGGCAGCTTCCCCTGAAATGAAACAAGAAATCCGGATACTGGGCGTCGACGACATGCCGTTCACGTTTGACGACCAGCGCGTCGGCGTGGTCGGCGTCATCATGCGCGGCAACCATTACATCGAAGGCGTGCTGCATACGGATATCGAGGTCGACGGCCTCGACGGCACCAAGCAGCTCATCGATCTCATCTCGTCGTCGAAGCATGCCGGCCAGCTCCGCGCCGTCATGGTCGACGGCGGCGCCCTCGGCGGCTTCAACGTTGTCGACGGCGAACAGCTCCATGAGGCGACGGATATCCCGGTGATGACCGTCACCGCCAACCAGCCCAACGAGGAGGCGCTCATCGCCGCTCTCCGGCAGCATTTCGACGACTGGCAGGGCCGATGGAGCATCATGCAGAAGGGCGAACTGTGCAGGGTGCCATTGCGCTATCCCCTCTACGTCAAACCCTTCGGTCTTCCGCTCGAGGAGGCAACCGAGATGCTTAAGCTCAGCATCATGCGGGGGGCGCTGCCGGAGCCGCTCCGCGTGGCGCATCTCATCGCCACGGGCGTCAAAACCGGCGAGTCATACGGGCGGCGGTAACCAATGGCTCTGCGACACTCTGACATGGATGGTACAGACCGGAGGTTGCATGCAAACATTTTTTTACAGCAGCATGATACCTATGCACGGGAGGCGTATTATGCACCCAGCCAAGAAAACAGCAGGAATTATATGTATAATTGTCATGGTGGGCTGCCTTGTGTTGATGCAGGCGGAACATACGAAAGGAAATAGTGTAGGAGATCCGGTTACAAACATAGATACCGGTGAAAGTTTTACCGCCATCCAGGCGGCAATAGATGACGCTGAAACCCTCGACGGCCATACCATCACCGTTGACCCGGGAACCTATGTTGAACACGTCACGGTGAACAAGCAGATAACAATTCAGTCAACATCTGGAAACCCGGCTGATACAATCATTGTTCCGGAAGCCCCGGATGTCAACATCGTTACCATAACCGCAAATGGGGCAACACTCTCAGGCTTCACGCTGAAGAATGCATCTGGCTCCCATGACAACGTACGAGGGCTGTTTTTATCTAACGTAGATAACTGCACCGTTTCCGACATCGTCATCAGAAACGTGACAACCATCTACAACGCGACGATTAATCCATATGCATATGGTATCATGCTCATGAACAGCAATCACAATCTTTTCAACAACGTCACCGTAGCACGCATCGCCGGGCAGGATAGCAACGCCCTGGGCATCCAGATAGGAGGGAACGCCAATGAAAACACGTTTAATGATACCAGCGTAGTAAACATCACCGCGAATAACAGCGCCTCAGGCATGCAGATTGGCTCCTCTTCGCACAACAACACCATCAGGAACGGCACGGTCAGCCACGTGGACGGGCAGTCGTCATACGGCATTTGCATAACCGGCTCATCGTATACGAGGATAGTGTCCACGCTGGTTGAAAACGTGACCGGTGATGGATTGTATCTCAGCTATGCAACCAGCAGCATCATCGATTCAACGCATATCTGCAACAACACGGATGAAGGCGTCTACATGTACCAGTCAAAAATGAACACCGTGTCCTCCTGCAGCATCCACAATAACTCCGGTGAAGGCGTCTTCCTATGGGATGCACCGAACAACACCGTTGCCATTAATTATGTGTACGGCAACAACGGCTCCGGCATCTACCTGCGGCGTTCTGGTTCCATCAACAATAGTGTGCTGCTTAACCATGTATATGAGAATGGAGAAAACGGCATCTACATATATGAAGCAGCAAACCACAACACGGTTGACATAAACCATGTGTACGGCAACGGCGGCCATGGCATCTATGTCAGTGGATCTGATTACATCGTCGTCAAGGGATGCAATAGCTCATCCAACCATGGCAGTGGTATTTCTCTCTACTACGCGGATAACAACGAGGTGTATAACAACATAGCTGCATGCAATAACGGCAGCGAGGGATCCTACACTGTAGGCAACGGTATACTCCTCTACGAATCTCATTATAACGATATTTACAATAATACCGTCCAAGACAACGATGCGGTTGGAATCTACCTTTACCGCATCTGCCACGATAACACTATTCATAATAATACGGTCACCGGAAACAGCGAGCACGGCATCAGCCTTTACGGAGGGTCCAATCCAGCAGCATGGTGTAATAACAACGTGCTTTATGATAATACTGTGGCATGCAACAGATATACCGGCATAAACGTAGGCTATGACCCCGCCAAAGGA
>CAZQNC010000074.1:0-6784 GCA_964594625.1 uncultured Thermoplasmatales archaeon
CCGGGCACGGCGACGCCGTTGCCGCGGTTCCCAAGGAGCAGGGCGGCTACCCGCTCGGCTACCACAAGTTCGGCCGCAGGTTGCTATCGCTCCCCATGCAGGACTACGCCATCCAGACAGATGAAGCCCGCGAGCTCGTCGCCGAGCGGCAGCCCGCCATGACCATGCTCGGCGCCTCCACCATCCTCTTTCCCCATCCGGTTGCCGCGTTCCAGTATGCAGGCCACGACACCCTGCTCTACGACGCGTCCCACGTGCTCGGACTGGTCGCCGGCGGCCTGTTTCAGCTTCCGTTGAACGAAGGAGCCGACGTCATGATCGGTTCCACGCACAAGTCGTTTCCCGGGCCCCAGGGCGGCATCGCGCTGACCAACTCGGATGAAAAGGCGGAAGCGCTGGCCGGCATGCTCGAGTTTGACTTCGACGCGGGCATTGGCCTGGTGGACAACCCCCATCTGCACCGCATCGCCGCCCTGGGTCTCACGCTTGAGGAAATGCGGGACGGCGGTACAGCATACGCGCGGCAGATCGTTGCCAACGCCCGGGCGCTGGCCGCAGGCCTGCACGACCACGGCATGCCCGTACGTTTCGCCGAACGGGGTTTCACGGAGTCACATCAGGTGCTCCTGTCCCTGCCCCCCGACGAAGCGGAGCGGCTGTGCCGCCGGCTCGAGGAGCAGCACATCTTCATCGACATCTCCGGCCGCATCGGGGTCGCCGAGGCAACCCATATGGGCATGGACGAAGGCGACATGGACACCGTCGCCCGGCTCATGGCAGATGCATCGCAGGGCGCGCAGGTCCGCGACGACGTCAAAGCATTTGCTTCACGATTTTATCCAGATGGGGCGCAAGCCATATAAGGCGTGACGTGCTGCCATCTGTATGCTATCCGAGCGCCAGCGGAAACGCTACGCCCGACAGCTCTCCATGTCCTGCCTGGGCGAGGCCGGCCAGGAACGCCTGCTGGAGGGCACCGTGGCCGTCGTCGGTCTCGGCGGGCTGGGCACGGCAGCCTCGCTCTATCTCGCCGCAGCCGGGGTCGGCCGTCTCATCCTGGTCGACGATGACACGGTGGAGCTGTCCAATCTCAACCGGCAGGTGCTCTACAGCGACGAGGACATCGGGCATCCGAAGGTCGAGCGGGCAGCCGACGCGCTCACCCGGCTGAACCCCGATGTCGAGGTTACCTGCCAGCAGAAACATCTCCGCGAGGACAACGCCGGGGAGCTGCTATGCGAGGCAGACATATTCCTCGACTGCCTGGACAGCTTCGCCGCCCGGTATACCCTCAACCAGGCAGCTCTCCAGCTTCGCCGCCCGCTCGTCCACGGCGCCGTCAGCGAGCTGCACGGGCAGGTCATGACCGTCAAGCCGGGCCAGGGGGCCTGCCTCCGATGCGTGTTCCCCCGTTCGCCAGGGGAACGGCGGACGCCCGTCCTGGGCAGCGTGGCGGGCACCATCGGCACCGTGCAGGCCACGGAGGCCGTCAAGATTCTGGCCGGCATCACGCCGTCGCTGGTCGACGTGCTCTTCGTGTACGACGCCGGCTGCCGTGACGCCGACCACATCGCCGTGGAACGGAATCCCGCCTGTCCCGCCTGCGGAGGTCTGCCATGAACGTCACCGTCACCTTTTTCGCCGCTCACCGAAAAGCCGTCGGGGAGCACCGCATTGGCATGCACGTCGAAACCGGGGTCACGGTGGAAGACCTGCTGGACACGCTCGTCGAGCGTTACCCTGGCCTGGGGGAGCTCCGCCCGACCACGGTCATATCGCGCAACCACCGCGTGGCCGACGGAAGCGAAATGCTCGAGGACGGCGACGAGATAGCGCTGCTGTCCCCGGTGGGCGGCGGATGACAGGGCTCCGCATAACATGATAGAAGGAGGAAAGGGAAGGGATAGGCAGAGAAAAAGAGTGTTTTTAGGAGGGGATGGGATGCACTCTAACAACTACCAGCCTATCCTTCCCGTAATAAGTATAGTCCTTCGTCATATATGTAACTTTCGGATTTTTTTATAATATCGTGTGTGGTTTCGATACCATTCGTGGCAGCTGAGCCGGGCGAGGGGCTAAATTTTATAAACAAAAACACCTTTCCGTATACGTAAGGTGATATTATGGACAAACGAGATAAAATCGTTATTACTGCAGGTGTTGTCATCGTCATAATAGCGCTTGCCGGCGTTATGTTTCACGAGGAGGATGTATCCTCGGCTGAGAAAACGGAGAAGCAGTACGCCTTCAACGTCAACTGGGATAAAAAGACGGTTGCCCTGCCCGGCGAGGGACAGGTCTCCAAGGGTGGGACCAGCAGCGAAAACTTCACCATTTCCAAGATGGGGCTGGGCAGCGTCACCGTGACCCTCGACTGGACCGACGACTGGGCGAGCGGCTTCATCATTCCCTGGAACTGGTCCGATACCCTGTCCCTGCAGGTGTCGTCTCCGTCCGGCGTGAGCTTCTCGGGGTCGAGCAGCGCCAGCGGCTACAACGGCCCGCTGACCGTCATGGCCGACATCGGCGACAAACCCGAGTCGGTGCAGCTCGACGCGTCCAACATGAGCGAGGCAGAGGAAATGGTCGAAGACCAGTATATCAGCGGTACGGGTACCGGCAACTGGACGGCCACCGTCGGCATCGAAACCAAGCCGTTCCTGCTGGACCGGGGCAACGACTACACCGTCACCCTCGAATATACCTACTACGAGTACACCATAGAGCAGGTCGAAATCAGCTGATACGGTAGCGCAAAAACGCGGCGATACCGCCGAGAGCGGCGAGCTTTTCCCCGCTTTCATGTATGTCGCTGACGGCGTGCACCTCCGCCCCCATCTTTTCTGCTTTTTCCAGCAGTGTTTCTTTTTCGTGCAGAATATTTGAGACAACGAGCACTCGCTCCGCTGCCCCCAGCTCGATGGCCCGGGCTACCTCGTCTTCGCCGTAGGTGACCGCTTCGTCCTTCGCTATCGCCTGCAGCAGCTCTTCCACCTGCCGGGATTCTCTCGCCAGGGTCGACGCCTCCACGATGCGCTCCACGATGCCCCGGTTCATGGCTTCTTTGACGCCGGCCATGCCCGCGTGGCCGATGGTTTCCACCACGTATCTGCCCAGGTCCCCCCGGTTCTGGGCGAACGAGAGAAAGGTTTCCTTGGCGAACCCGGGCCCGACGATGACGAGCGGCAGATCGTACTGCTGCAGCTTGGCGTAGATGTCGCCGTAGTATTCATGCTCGGTGCTATCGCTCTCATACTGTTTGCCGCTTCTCCCCGAGACGATGTGCGCTTTTTCCTCCACGCCGTACTGGTGGAGGAGCGCGATGGTTGCCTCCTCCTCGTCCATGGCCAGCACCACGATGCTCGGCTGCGCGCTGGCCTCAACGGCTTTTTTCAGGCGCTTGAGATGGGATGGCCCCCATTCCTTCTGGATGGTCAGAACGGTTCCCGGCGTGACGTTGAACGTGTGATGTTTGCCGAGATCCTGCGGTCCCTCCACGATGACGCCCTGGATGCGCAGCCGGTCGGAAAACCGCTGGAAGCCGACGTCGGCGACCTCGAGCGTCAGATACATGCCCTCCTTTTCGCCCTTGCCGGCCCGTGTCTTGTCCTGCGGCTGCTGGCTGGTCCGATGGGTGAACGAGGCAGCGCGGTCACCTTCCTCCAGCAGGTTGTACAGATGCCAGCAGTCGTCCGTGGACTGAACGCGTATCTTGATGACGCCCTCGTCCCGGTCCTGGTGGAGAATCTTCATTGCTCCTCCCGCACCCTGAGGTCGCCGGGCGGCAGCTGCTGCTGCAGGGTTTCCACGTCGGCGCCAAACCGCTCCGCCAGGTCGCGGGCCACCTGGTTTTTGTCCATGGTGCCCGGCTCGATGACCAGCACCCGGTCGGCATGGGCCGCCACGGCCCCGGGCGGCCCCACCATCACCTTGCGGGCGCCCATGACCGACACGACGCCGACGGCCAGCCGCACCGGGCATTTCACGTACCGCCGGTTTCCCCGGATGACAAAGGCCCCGGTCGGCAGATGTTCCCCCGATTCAGGCGTCTTCGACACCTGCCCGGGGGTGACCCAGTAGGCCCGGCCGCTGGCATACTGCTTCCAGGCCGAGGAATGCGACAGCGCAAACTGGCAGGCCTCCTCCAGCGTTCGCTCGGCAATAGCGCGTTTTTCGCCGCCGGGTTCCTGCGCCTTGACCACGCAGGAGGGAGCGCCATGCACGTCGGCGTGCACGTACCGGTCGTTGCTCTCCATGTGCTTTTTCACCACGTCCTCATTGGAGGCGGCATCCCGCCCGCAGATGACCAGGTTGCCCTGGCTGGAGACACACCACCGGTACCCTTCAAACCAGAAGGTCTGCCGGGCTGTCCGCTCAGGTGTTTCCTCCACCGCTATCTCCTCCTGCTCGATCGCCCGCCGTGTCATCTTCATGGCCTCCCGGGCCCCCTCGATTTTTTCCCGGACTTTTTTCTCCCGTTCGTAGTAGGCGTTGGCGTTCCGGGGGACGTTTTTCCTCACGTCGAGTGTCACCTCCACCTCTTCATTTTTGAAGGGAAGCACCGCCGTCACGGAGGGATACGAAAAGCTCCGGAGTTCGCTGCCCTCATAGGTATCGATGTCTTCCTTGGCTGCCGCGAGCAGCGCCTCGCAGGTCTGATAGTTGGCATAGATGGCGTCGCCCCGCTGCCGGGCCTCGGCCATCTGCTCCTTGAAGCTCTGGATGGCGTTCTGCTGCTGCTCGATACGCCGCCGGAGCCTGTCTCGCTCGATGCCGCTCTCACGCTCCTCCGCCTCAGGCTCCCGGATGCGCTGGTAAAACGCGTCGAGCGCCCGGTTGAACGTCGCATAGCGATGGAGCTGGCCGTCCCGGTGAACGGACAACGGCACGGGCAATACGTCGGCGGTCCCGTTGCCCTCCAGGATGACCGGGTCAAACCGGCGCTCCCTGAACCGGTCGAGCAATGCCTCCAGCCGCTCGTAGAGGCAGCGCACCGTGTCGTCGTCCAGCCCTGCCGCCGACGCGTGCTTGTCGACGTCGGCCTGCCGGCAGAGCTCCTCGCTCCACTTGCCGGGGACGTTGACGTCGAGCACCATGGTGCGCACCACGTCGCTGCTGCTCCGGTTGAAGATGTCCCGGAAGCCGGACAGCTGCAGGGAAAACGGGTCGCATCGTTCCGGCGGAAACGCGTAGCTCCGCTTCGGGCGCAGCTCCCGCTGCGACCACGACTGCTCGTGCAGGGGGAGCGCGATGTCCCCGTGTTCGTCGAGCAGCAGCATGTTTCCCTCAGAGAACAGCTCCGCCACCAGGCTGTAGCCGTTGCTGAAACGCATGACCACCACCCGGTCGAAGCCATGCTGCTCTATCGACGTGAGACGCTGGTTGCCCACGTACTTGCGCAGCGTCATGGCAAACGTGGGCGGATGCCGCTCCGATGACTCCCGGTGCTCGGTGAGGCAGAGCCACCGGCCGCTGTGTATCAGCACCTCATGCACGCCATCTTTTTTGATGCGCATGATGATCCTGTCACGGTCCTGGTACACCTTGCCCGTCCAGCCGCCCTCCAGCGCTTCCAGCTCCGCCACGGCAGCCCGGATGTCAAAGCTGTCCATTCGCTCTTTCACAGGTCTCAATGCCCTGCTCCCTTAAATTTTTTTATATGCAGCCGTTATCCAGCCATGACATCAATGACCGAGCTATCCCGCCAGGTGGCCGGGTTCGTCGACGAGCGAGACTGGGACCAGTTCCACACGCCCAAGGACGTCGCCATCTCCCTTGCAATCGAGACAGCCGAGCTGCTCGAGCAGTTCCAGTGGCGCACCCCCGAAGAGATAGAGGCGCTGCTCCGGGATGACGACCGCTACCGGCATGCGGTACGGGACGAGCTCGCCGACATCATGCTCTATCTGGTCATCATCGCTCGCCGCCTCGACGTCGACCTCGTCGAGGCAGCCCTCGACAAGCTCGACAGAAACCGGGAGCGCTATCCCCCGGAACGGTACACGGGCACGGCCTATCCCGATTGAGGATGCCGGCGGCGCCCTATCTTTTCCCGGGTTAGCCGGCCGCCGCAGGCTGGACAGGCACTCTGCCGGTCGGTCGGTGTAAAAAAGAAAGTTTTATATACCCTCACGCGGATACTATGATAGCAAAATGTTAGCATAAGGGGCGAAAACCGGTATGAAACTGAGAAACGTGGCTGATTTCGGCATCATCGACGCAATCCTCATAGTCTGGGCCATATCCTACTTCGTGGCAATCGTCGCCCGGCCGGACATGTACGCCGATTTCAGCCTCCCCCTGTCCGCCGCATTCCTCGTCTCCCTGGGGGTCCTCCTCATTTTTAGCGTACTCCTCGACACGTCCGCCATGTACTTTTTCATGTCCATCGGCTACATATACGGATTCATCATCTCGTGGACCGGCGCCGTCACCTGGAACGTCCCCTACGACCCTGGCACAGCGGCGGTATCCATGGCCCTCATCGATTTCTTCATCGCCACCCTCCTCATGTACAAGGCATTCCGCACGAGCACGCTGTCCACGCCAGTGCGCCGTCCACAGCCCGAGCAGGAGATGCTGCGGTAGAGACCACCACGCCGTCTTTCAGCGTCTGTTCGGTGTTTGTTTCAAAATCTTTATAGGACCGGACGACGTACCATCCCCTGCAAGACTGCCCCACATGGGCACTTTCCCACATGAAACACCATCGGGGGACGGGCCTCCATCCCCCTTTCTCTTTTTCGGGCCCGTACCAGCCCGGGCACAACAGACGTACCACGTC
>CAZQNC010000075.1:0-6700 GCA_964594625.1 uncultured Thermoplasmatales archaeon
AGAAATTCCTCCGTCTCATGGAAAAATACGGGGTCAACAAGCTCTGCGCCACCCCCACCGAATACCGCATGTGGGCCCAGGAAAACCTCGAGGAATACGACCTCTCCGAGATGACCAAGTTCATGAGCGCCGGCGAGGCACTCAACCGCGAGGTCATCGAGCGCTTCAAAAAAGCCTACGGGCTGCAGATACATGACGGCTACGGCCAGACGGAGAGCTCCGGCCTGGTCTGCAACTACGACGGCATCGACGTCAGATACGGCTCCATGGGCAAGCCGATGCCCGGCTCAGGTGCCACCATCGTCGACGGGGACGGCAACGAGCTGCCTCCGGGCAAGATAGGCCAGATAGCGATACCCATCGACCATCCCGGGTTGATGGTCGGCTACTGGAACGGCGAAGACCTGGATGACCTGGCGGAAAACGGCTGGTATCTGACCGGCGACCTCGCCAAAAAAGACGAGGACGGCTACTTCTGGTTCGAAGGCCGGGCGGACGACGTCATAAAAGCGTCGGGCTACCGCATCGGCCCCTTCGAGGTCGAAGACGCCCTGGTCAAGCATCCCGCCGTGGTCGAAGCAGCCGTGGTCGCCTCCCCGCACGAGATCAGGGGCAACATCGTCAAGGCGTTCGTCATACTGGCCGAGAAATACGAGCCCGGCCAGGAACTTATCAAGGAGCTCCAGACGTTCGTCAAAGAGGAGACGGCGCCATACAAGTACCCCCGGGAGATAGAGTTCGTCGACGAGCTGCCCAAAACCATCAGCGGCAAGATACGCCGCGTCGAGCTCCGCGAACGAGAGCGCCAGAAAAAAGGGAGCTAACCGCTTTCCCTTTTTCTTCTCTTATGTTCCTGTAAAAAGAGCGCCGCTGTTACTGGCTGGAAGAGCGACCTATCGTTCTATCCGTTCCCGCACCCAGCCGGCCAATTCATCCCGGGCCACCCGGACCTGCTCGGTGGTATCCCGATAGCGGACGGTCACCGTGTCATCCTTCAGGGTGTCGAAGTCCACCGTGATGCAGAACGGCGTCCCGATTTCGTCCATCCGGGCGTACCGCCGGCCGATGCTTCCCCCCTCGTCGTAATATGTCAGGAGCCCCTGGCTGCGCAGCTCATCCGCGATATCCCGGGCGATGTCCGGCAGCCCCTCCTTGCTCACCAGCGGAAACACCCCGGCGGCGATGGGGGCAATGTCGGATGGCAGCTGCAACCTGACGTAGCTTTCGCCCTCCTTCTCATGCCGCGCATAGCTGTGCTCCAGGATGCTGTAGATGATTCGGTCGACGCCGTAGGAGGGCTCCACCACGTGCGGGATAAAGCTCTCGCCGGAAACGGTCACCGTCTCCTCCACCACGTCGTAAAACCCTTCATCGATGTCGATGTCCTCGCCGTCCACCGTCACCGTGACGCCGCCGTCAACGTCATCTCCCGGGTCCAGTGCCCCCAATCGGTCCGCGATATCCTTCGCCGTGCCCTTGAACGCGGGGCCCAGCTTCGCCATGTCCGGCACGATACGCCGCCGTGTTTCCTCATGTGGCTCGTCATAGCGGCGGAACGCCGTCATGTCCTCGGCCGTGGCCTCCATGTGCGCGCCGAGGTCATACGCCGTCCGGTCCGCGATGCCCACGCACTCGATCCAGCCCAGCGCCGTCAGTATCTCGGCGTCCCAGCAGTCCGATGCGTAATGAGCCATCTCGTCGGGTTCATGCTGCCGGAACCTGAGCTTTTCCTCGTCGATGCCCACCGCCAGCAGAAACCGCCTGGTCAGCGCCACGTAGTAGGCCAGCGCCTGGTTGCCGATGACATCTTCATCGAGCAGCGCTCGGACGGTCGCCTGCCGCTCGCCGTCGCCGGCCGGGATAACCGTGAGCACGTCGTCGGCCACGTCGTCGAAGCGGGGATGTGTCTTGTCCTCCGGGTCGAAAAAAATCTCCGCTTCGGCCATGGAAAACTCCCGGAGCCGGTAGAGGCTCTGCCGGGGTGACACCTCGTTGCGGAAGCCCGGGCCCACCTGGACGACGCCCATGGGAAGCTTTTTCCGGGAAAACTGGTAGAGAAAGGGAAAGTCAACGAAGATGCCCTGCGCCGTCTCCGGCCGCAGGAACGCCGGCCGCCGGTCCAGGGCGCCGGTCTCCGTCTCGAACATCAGGTTCATGTCCCCGCGCTTGAGCGTCCCGCCGCATTCGGGGCATTCCAGGCTGGAGCGATAGGGCTCCTCGACCGCCTCCTCCTTGGCGGAAAACCCGCATTCCGGGCAGGTGAGCACCACGTCCAGGAACTTGTCCACGTGGCCCGAGGCCTTGAAGACGGCGTAGGGGGTGATAGCCGGGGTGGAAATCTCCATGCATCTCTCCCGGAGCACGTAAAACGACCGCCATTTGTCTTCCACGTTGTGCTTCAGCCGGGTGCCCAGCGGCCCGTAGTCATAGAAGCCGGCTTCGCCGCCGTAGATGTCAAACGCGGGATAAAAAAAGCCGCGTCGTTTCGACAGGGACACTATCTCGCTGTATATATCCATGGCATCACGAAATGAGCGCCTTCATAAGGTCGATGTCGCTGACCATGCCCATCAGCTCGTCGTTCTCGTCGGTGACAGGCAGCTGGTTGACGTCGTGCGTGAGCATCTTCTCCGCCACCCGGGATATCGGGGTCTTTCGGAACACGGTGAACAGCTCCGTGACCATGACCTCCTTGACCGCGATCGGGGGCAGCTCTATCTTTGATGTCTCATAGTAGAGGCGCATGACATCCCGGATGCCCTCCCAGCTCCACATGTCCTCGTCCTCGCCAATGCCCATCTCCGATTCACCGATGCTTTCCTGCAGATGAGAAAACGTGAACAGGTCGCCGTCGCCGACGATGCCCGCCAGCGCTCCCTCGCCGTCGATGACGGGCACCGCGTCCACGTCCGTGATCTTGAATATCCGCATGACCGCCGGCAGCGGCGTCTCCTGGTAAATCGGGATGAACAGCGGAGACAGATGGTCCTCGACGGGTTCGCCGTCGAAGGTCTTGATCAGGCGGAGGATGTCCGACGGGGCGATGATGCCCTGCAGTTCGCCGTCGTCGACCACGGGCAGCCCGTGCACCCGCCTGTGGAAAAAAATGGTTGCCGCTTCCTCGATGGTGGCATCCGGGACTATGGTCAGCGGGCTGTCGTTCATGATGAGCGCGAGCTGCTCCTCATCGTTGTGGCGAAACAGGTCGCTCCGGGTGATGATGCCGGCCAGCGTGCTGGTCCCGGCCTTGACGACCGGCATGCCGGTTATCTCGTGCTTGCCGAACAGGCGGAGCACGTCCTCCCGGTTGCCCGGCACCGCCGCCGTGATGGTATCGGTGGTCATGACGTCCTTGACTTTGTGGTTCTTGTTCATTGTTTCCTCGATGGAAAGAGGGGCTTGTCATGCGCCATATCCGGGGCGCAGCAGGTCACGGGTTCCCTCCGGCTCGTTGGTGAATATTACCACCTACATTTAAATATTTCCTTGGACGGGCCGCCGTCATCGCCGCCACGTCCTCCCGTGAAACAGCAAAATGCTGCCGGAGACACGCTGTCTCCTCCCTGATGTCCGGTGACACCAGCATGGCGTTGTCCGTCCCCAGCATCACCGGGACATCCAGCTCAAGCATGCGCTCGATGGGCGGACGAAGCCCGAAAAACGCGTTGGCCCGGGGGCACACCACCACGGGCACGCCTTCATCGGCAACCGCCCGCAGGTCATCGTCGGTCGCCCGGCACAAATGTACCAGGAACGAGGGCTGCAGCCCCAGCACGGCATGGATTTTCTCCCGGACGCCCTCGCTGGCATGCAGCGCAAACAATCCATCGCAACGATGCACATGCGCCGCCACCTGCCGTAGCTCATCAGATGGCCAGTCAGCGGCGCTGCTCACCCCGATGCCGTCCGCCCGCTCCAGCAGCATGTCCATCTCCTTTTTATCGTAGCATTGCTCACGGGGGCGGGCCATGATGATGGCCGTCATGTCGTCCACCTGCCGCACTGCCTCGTCCAGCAGCCTGATACCCTCGAGGCCGCCCTCCCGGAAATCGACGAAATGGGTGGCCCCGCCGTCTCGCATGACCCGCAGCGCCCGTTGCATCCCTTCGATGACCTCGTCACGGCTGGCATCGCGGAGCCGGCGGTGCTTGTAGCCGTCGGGCGGCGCCACCAGCTGCTCGACGGTCCAGTCTCCCCTCGGGAGCGAGATGAACGCGTCGCCCAGATGGGTGTGGCAGTTGCAGCACACGTCGGCCATGGAGATGAAGCCTGGCGGCTTTAAAATCCTTTGTCATCTGCAAATTTTTATTAACCCCCTGGGATTTCGGAACCATGAAGGTAACAATTGTCATGGGCAGCACGAGCGACCAGCCCGTTGCCGAAAAAGCAGAAAAAAAGCTCGACCATCTCGAGATACCCTACGAAACCGTTGTCGCATCGGCTCACCGGACGCCGGAAAAAATCAGGGACATCGCCGCCGGCGACACCGACGTCTTCATCGCCATCGCCGGACTCGCGGCGGCACTGCCCGGCAGCCTGGCGGCGCATACCACCAGGCCCGTCATCGGCGTTCCCGTCTCGGGCAAGGTCAACATGGATGCCATCCTGTCCATCGTCCAGATGCCCCCCGGGATCCCGGTGGCAGCCGTGGGTCTCGACCGGGGCGACAACGCCGCGCTGCTGGCCGCGGAAATCCTCGGGTTGCAGCATCCCGAGGTACGGGAGCGGCTGGAGCAGTACCGCGAGGACATGAGGCAGAAATATGTTTGACCCCGAGGCGTTCATCGAGCAGGCCGTCGAAGACATACAGAAGCAGGTCAAGGGCACCGCCGTCATCGCCACCTCGGGCGGGGTTGACTCGACCGTTGCGGCGCAGCTGGGCAGCATGGCCCTGGGCAGCGACCTCACCGCCATCTACGTGGACACCGGCTGCATGCGGAAAGACGAGGGCGGCCAGGTCAAAGACATCATCGGCGATATGGACCTCACGCTTCGGTATGTCGACGCGGCCGACGAGTTCTATGCCGCCCTTGCAGGCATTGTCGACCCCGAGGAAAAGCGGAAAGTCATCGGGGAAAAGTTCATCCGGATATTCGAGCGTGAGGCCCGCACCGTCGGTGCAGGATACCTCATCCAGGGCACCATCGCCCCCGACTGGATAGAAAGCGGCGGCGGCCTCCGGGACACCATCAAGTCACATCACAACGTCGGCGGGCTGCCCGAGGACATGGACCTCGAGCTCGTCGAACCCCTCCGCGACCTCTACAAGGACGAGGTCCGCAAGGTGGCCCGCGCCCTGAAGCTGCCCGTGGCGGAGCGGCAGCCGTTCCCCGGCCCCGGCCTGGCGGTGCGCATCATCGGCGAGGTCACCCCGGAGCGCGCCCACGTTATCAGAGATGCCTGCGCCATCGTCGAAGCCGAAATCGATACCGCTGTCAATGAGGGAACGATAACGAAACCCTGGCAGTACTTTGCCGTGCTCCTCCCCGTCAAGACCGTCGGCGTGCACGGCGACCGGCGCGCCTACGGGTACACCATCGCCGTTCGCTCCGTTGAATCCCTGGACGCGATGACCGCCGACTTCAGCCGCATCCCCTACGACGTCCTCGACCGCATCTCCACGCGCATCACCAACGAACTCAGCCAGGTCAACCGCGTGGTCTACGACATCACCCACAAGCCGCCGGGCACCGTCGAATGGGAGTAGCATGGACTTCCATGCCTGGGAGCCCATCTACATGCGCATCCTCGCCGACTTCGGTTTTAGCAGGCAGGCAGACGAGCATGCAGCCCGCATCCTCAGCTCACTGGCCGACAATCCGGCTCACCCGGCCATCCTGCGGGAGGCCATCGCCGGGGAAGACGTATCCATCTGCGGGGCGGCGGACACCCTCGAACGGGAGATAGCCGACCTCGCCAGCGTCGTCGTCGCCGCGGACGAGGCCACCTCCGTGTTGCTCCGGCATGATGTCCAGCCCGACGTCATCGTCACCGACCTCGACGGCACCGTCGACGACCAGGTACAGGCCAGCCGGCAGGGCAGCGTCGCCGTCATCCACGCCCACGGAGACAACATTGATGCGCTGCGGCGCCACGTACCGCGGTTTACCGGGCCGGTCGTGCCGACCACGCAGGCCGCTCCCTTCGACGAGGTGTACAACTTCGGGGGGTTCACCGACGGCGACCGCGCCTACTTTCTCGCCAAAACATGCGATGCCGCTTCGATTACGCTGCACGGTTTCGACTTTGAGCATCCCGCCCGGAAGCCCGGCAAAAACCTGGAGGTAAAGCAAAAAAAGCTGCGGTGGGCACGACACCTCATGGAAACCTATTGAGCCCGGCCTGCCCTACGCCTACCGTTTTTTCTCCCATTTCTCCAGCTCGAGCACCCTGCCCAGGGAGCTGCCGCGCTTTATCTCCTCGCGCATCCGGTTTTCCCGCTCGTGGACGTTGACCGCCCGGTTGGCGATCTCCTGCGCCCGCTCCCGGGGGATGACCACCAGGCCGCTGTCATCGCCGACCAGCCAGTCGCCGGAGCGCACCGTCTGCCCGCCGCACACTATCTCGTAGCCAATCTCGCCGTAGCCCTTCGGCTCCCCCGCCTCCGCCACCATCCGGCGGGCGTACACCGGGATGTCCCGCTCACGGATGTCGCCCACGTCGCGGACGGCGCCGTCGACGACCACGCCGCCGATGCCGT
>CAZQNC010000076.1:0-6601 GCA_964594625.1 uncultured Thermoplasmatales archaeon
ATGTCGGTCAGGTTGCCATAGGGCTTGGGGTCGTAGCTTTTCCCGCGGATGGTCAACACTTCGTCCGTGTAGTCGACGTTGGCCCAGTGGGTAAACCAGTTGAGATACGCCTCGCTCTCGCCGGGCTCATAATGATAGTCGGTGTTGCCCAGCACGTTGCCCTCCGACACCGTACATATCTCCGCTATCGGAGGTGCCGGGTAGCCGTCCTGAAGCGCCGCCTTGAGATGATCGTCATGGTTGAAGGTGATATCGGTTTCGGCTGACTTGTCCACCGTGACGTTGACGACGTCGACCGGCCCGTACTCGTCCTCGGGGTTGTTGCTCTGCGCGTATATGGTGTACTCGCCGTCCGGCAGCCCGGCGGTATCCCATCTGATGTTGAGGTCCTGCTGGTCGAGGAACCCGTCGCCGGAGATGACGGTCATCCGGTTGAACCATTCGCCGGTGCCGCCCTGCTCGTAGGTGATGATCTTGTCGACCACGGTCTCCACCTCACGGGTGCTGCGGCAGGCCAGGCGGCCGACAGCTACGTCGGGGAACAGGTCGAGGCCGGTGTCGTTTTCCACGCCGGGCTTGTTCCAGGCCGCCATGATGCCGTCGCCGTTGGGATCCCAGTCAGCGAACTGGCCGCCCTCCCGGTATATATCGCCGTAGTACAGGTCGCTGATAACGCCGGGGTCGTAGATGGTGTCCTCCTCCAGCGGGAATGCGGGGTCGTCCCACTGGTTGGTGTACCGCACCGGGACATGCCATCCCCGGGCGCCGATGTTCGCGTTGTCCCGCGGTCGTGCCCAGAACTGGTTTTTGAGGCCGCCGACCAGCAGCACGTAGCTGATGCCGTAGGATTCGATGGCGTCCTTGATGAAATACTTGATCTGCTCCGCCTCGTCGACGCCGCTGTACCCGCTGTAGATGTCCTCGGTGGTCTTCAGCAGCGTGTCCACCCCGTGGTCGTTCTTGTGCTGCACCAGGGGCTCCAGCTGACGGGTGAACGTGTCGGGAGCGATGACCACCATGTCATATGCATCCCCTGCGGCAAACGGCGTGCTGTCCGGCCGGTCGTAGGTGACATCCACGGTGGCGCTCTCAGCCACCGCCAGCGTGTCTGCCGCCGGGGCATACCGCACGGGGTAGATGTCAACCGCGACGTGGGTCACGTGCTGCCGGTTGTCGTTGAGGCCGCAGCCCACCTTGTAGCTGTACCATCCGCCTGGATAGTAGTCATTTTGCTCGTACACGGCCGCGTCTTTCTCCGGCTCAGCGGCGACCGTCGTTGCCCTTGCGGTCTGTGCGGCCAGCGGCTGCAGGGCCGGGGCCGGGCGAATCGGCGCCGTGAGGGTTTGATGGTCGACGCCCCGCACGGTGACCTGCACCTCGATGTTGCGGGCACCGAAGGGCAGCTCGATGGTTTCCACGAGCTTGGGGAGCACCGGTTTGCCGGCCCGCATCAGGTAATCGCTGTTGCCTTTGAATGTGAGCTCCACCGATGTTTCCCCGTGGGCCTGCACCTGCAGCGGGGGAACGGTCAGCTGGCGAGCCGTTGATACGGGTGCCGAGGTCGTCTCCTGGATTCCTATGGCGCTGAAACCGCCGATAAGGAACATGCCAACAATGGCGAGGGATACTATCTTTTTCATGGTAACTGCCTCGCCCAATCAATTCGGCGCGATTATTTAAACGTTATGCGCGCCATGCGCCGTTACCTGATGCCCAGCTCCTCTTTGCGTTTGCCCGCCTCGTTGAGCACGTCCGCTGCCACGTAGATGCTGCAGCCCTCCCGGGCGGCCAGGGCGATGCAGTCGCTGGGTCGGGCATCCATGATTATCTCCTCGGCGTCGCCGCCGCTGTACTGCTCGATGTAGAGCTTGGCCATGAACACGCCCGCATGCAGCCCATCGATGACCACCCTGGTGATGCAGCCGGACATGGCGTTGATGAGCTTGATGAAGATGTCGTGGGTCATCGGCCGCGACGGCGCCACCCCGCGCAGGCCGTTGATGATGCTGACCGCCTGCCCCTTGGTGACGTAGATGGGCAGCGCTATCTCGTCGGTGACCAGCACGATCTCGCTGAAGCTGTCGGCCTGGTAGTACTCGGGATGGATGTCCATTTTGACCAGTTCCCGGGTCATGGTATCGACGCCAGCCGCTGTATGCGACGCACCACGTTGGGATGCGAGGAAAACACTTCCATGAGCCGGTCGCTGGCGCTCACCGTGGCCCGGTCGGCGAACTGCCGGACCTCGTAGCTGTCGAGATGGCCGTCCATGTCCAGATCCGCCTGCCGCAGGTCGGTAACCTCTTTCTCCGCCCGGGACGGATCGGTGGCCAGAAACGCCTTGGTGCCCGCCACCTTTTTCCGTTCCTCCCGGCTGACCCGGGTAGTGTCCAGGGTGATGCGGTAGAGGGCGGAGGCCAGCGCGTGCGACCGGCCGGTCAGCTCGGCGCCTCCCTGGTCCGCGTAGTACTCCCGGATGCGGCTGACGTAGAGCACGATGAGGTTGGTCACCAGGTAGAGGGCGAAGGCCGCAATGGCGATGATGGCCCCCGAGCCCCGCCGCCCCCGCCCGAACAGGAACGTCCAGAAGGTAAAATAGCAGATGAGCGGGATGACCGACAGCATGGTGATGACCACCATGTCCCGGTGGCGGAGATGCGATATCTCGTGCGCCAGCACGGCCTCGAGCTCCTCCCGGTTGAGCCGCTCGAGCAGCGCCCCGGTGACGCAGACCCGCCCGTCCTTTTTGCTGCGGCCGAAGGCAAACGCGTTGGGCACCTTCCGCTTGGAAATGCCGACGCGGGGCATCGGCAGCCCGGCCAGCTGCGCCAGCCGCTGCACCGTGTCATAGAGCTCCGGGTTGTCAGCCCGGTCGATATACCGGACGCCCATCGTTGCCTCCACGATCTTGGGGCCGGTGACATACTGCAGGACGACGATGACCACGGCCAGGGCTGCCAATGGAACCGGATAGGCGGCGCCCATCAGGTAGGCGATAAGCGTGATGAAGCCGTAGATAAGGGCGAACATCACCGCCACGGCAATAGCCAGCCGGGCCTGCAGCCACAACGTCGACATCGTCGATTACAATGAAGCCCGGTAGATAAAGCTTACTGACCCCTGCTACAGGGAACACTGCAGCCCCCGCGTCACCACGGCGACGACAGCCGCCGCGCAGACGACAGCCACGATGCTCCTGCCCCGGAGCTGCACGCCGAAGGAGCGCTGCACCCGCCGCCGGGCGAGATACAGCCCGACGGCAGCCGGGATGGCCATCCATACCGCCAGCCCGACCACGACGGCAAGGATACCGCCGAGCGACAGATGTCCATCCAGCGCCACCATGACGAGCGACAGCACCCGCAGGGATACATGCCAGCCGATGAGCAACAACGCGAGCACCCACGACCAGGCCTGCCCGGCCAGGAACCCGACGCCGACGAGCAGGAACACCACGGCGAACACCGCGGACCCGGCGAGAGAAAACGCCAGAAAATCAATGTCGGCACCGACGACGTTCAGCACGACGCGGGCCACGTACAGCAGCGCAACAAGCAACGCGCAGACGGCCAGCACCGTTACGCCCAGCGGCCGTTTCATGTCCCCGGGAACGCGCCGGCGCCATATATGTCTTTATCTTTTCGCCGGGCTAAAAGCTGTACTCCGTGCTGCCGGCCGGGATGAACTCCTCCCTGGAGATGAGCAGCAGCACCAGCGCAACGATGCCCAATGGAATGCCCACGATGCTGAAAAACCCGGCGATGATGCCGCACACCGCGCCCACCACGGCGAAGACAAACTGCTTCCGCAGCAGCGCCAAAATGCCGCCGATGAGCGCCACGGCTGACAAAGCCAGGATGCCCACGGCCAATGCGGGCGCCAGGTCGAGCACCACGAGCATAATCCCTCGCTGGCTGGTGGAGCCCGTCCCCTGTTCCATGGTGAAATCCTGGGTGGGCAGCGTGATATCCCAGGGGAGCACGAACACCTCCGCCCGCAATGTCTTGTAGCCCGCAGAATTGAACACCAGGGTGTGCTTCCCGCCCGATATGTTGGACAATGTGAACTCGCCGGAGCCGTCGGTTGTCGCTGTCGTCGCTGCATCCTCGACGGTGACGGTGACCCCGGCCAGCTTGCTTCCTTCTTCGTCCACCACGGTGCCCGTGTAGGTGCTGGCCATGCCCGTCTCGGTCAGCGTGTCCAGCGAAAACAGCAGCGCGCCGGCTATCACCGTTCCAAGCAGAAATATCACGATGAGGAGGACGCCGGCGACCACCGGCTTCCATGAGTGCTTGTCAAGATGGACCGAGGGATGTATCGGCGGGGTTTCCTCCTCCCAGCTGTACTGCTCGTCCACGTTGACCCTGAACTCCATGCCGCACTGGGGGCAGGTGGTGACCTGTTCGCCGCTGGCTCCGTCCGGCACCTTGACGACGACGTTCTGCCGGCAGTGGGGACAGCGGGCCTTGCCCTTCATCGCTGCAAGAATAAACTCGTTCTTAATATAGTTTGTTCAACCCTGTCGGCCTTGAAGAAACCATACGCCGCGCCGGCTTCCCGCGCACCCCGCGTGCTGCGGGCTCAGTCCAGTCCGTCACCTTGAACGCTATGACCGCGTTTCCGGGCCTGTCCCCCCGGCGCCGGCTGTCCCCGCACACGAGCCCACCCGCCATGCATCAGGTGGTGGAAAACCCGGCTCCGTTCGTTCACCGCCATCCGTTGACACACCTCTCCCGGTAACACCAAATGGTATTCATAACAGCTTTGACCGCTGCGACGTCCACATCTAACAACAGCCGTGCATCCCGGCCTCCTGCATTTTTCCAAACCTTTTTGTAGCGACACCATATCCACAGATGTGTGGTCACAGCTGCTGCAGGCGCTCTTCCTTTTGCTGCTGCCACTGGTCCTGCTGGCCGGGCTTCTCGGAGCCTACGTCACCCACCGGGGCATGTTCCGGGCCATCGGCTTCTCCCGCCAGGAGATGGGTCTCATCGCCATCGGACCGTTCGCGGCCATGCTGTTCGACGTCCCCGTGTTCATCTACCAGGACTACTTCCTGGCGTTCAACATCGGCGGCGCCATCGTCCCCATCGCCCTGTCCATCCATCTGGTCCGGAAACAGGGCATCGACATTCCCCGGTTCGCTCTGGGCACCGGGCTGGTGGCAGCTGCCTCGTTCATGATAACCCGGGTATCCGACATGGGCGTCGTCGCCTCGTTCCCGTTTTACCTGCTCCCCTCGATACTGGCAGCGCTGCTGGCGCTGCTCCTGGTGTCCCGCCGGTCGACGGCGGCACCCGGCTACGGCTACGCCGTCGCCACGTTGGGCGTGGTCATCGGCGCCGATTTTTTTCATCTCCCGGAGATCTTCAGCCAGCCGTTCATGGGCTCCGTGGGCGGCGCCGGGCTGTACGACATGGTCTACATCGCCGGGCTGCTGGCCATCGTTCTCGTCCTGCCCTTCATGCACCGGGGCATAAAGCGGCGCCCATTCCGCAGCAGCGACCCCCATTTTCTGCTGTCCAGGGCCCGGGGGACGTCGGACGGCACGATGGCCCGCCACATGGTCGTCCGGGCGGTCAGGGAAAAGCTCATCCGCCTCGGCGTTCCACCCGACGAAGCGTCGCTCCGCCGTCTGCTCGGGAGACGAGCCGCCCATGACTTCAGGCTGCTGCACAACCGGCCGGTACGGACGGCTGACGGGGCCCGCGCGGCGTGGACGACGGGCTCATTGCTCGTCGACGCCCTGGACAAGCTGGAACGACGCCGCTATGCCTCGGCGTTGCGCCGCACCGTCGCGTTTCTCGTCGACGCGATCATCCTCGCGTTTCTGTCGCTGCTGCCGGCGCTGCTCTCGGGCTTCGGCGAGGTGACGATGTTTTTCGTGTTCTTTTTTTCGCTGCAGCTCCTGTATTTCACGGGCATGGAATACGTGGCGGATACCACGGTGGGCAAGGGCCTGCTCGGCATGACGGTGACCACCGAGCGAGGCGGCAGCCCGGATTTTATGACCGCGTTTACCCGCACCATCATCCGGTTTTTCGACATGCTCCTCCTCGGCTACCTGGTCAGCCTCATCATGATCGGGTTCACGGGAAAAAAGCAGCGGCTCGGCGACATCGTTGCCGGGACAGTCGTGGTCAAAAACAGATAGAAAAAGGGAAAAGGGCAGGCCGTGCCTGCATGAGGGGGAACAGTCCCCCCGCCGGTTGAAAGATTAGCTCGGTTACTCGATGACTTCGACGTGGACGGCTTTGGGTCCACGTGATTCCTCTTTCATGTCGAACTTGACTTTTGTTCCTTCCGTCAGCTGGGCGCCCGACTGGACGTCGGACTCGTGTACAAAAACGTCTTTCTGGCTTTCTGATGTCTCTATGAATCCATAGGACATCATCCATTTCTTTACGGTTCCTTCCATAGTAGGTTTTCTCCTGCCCCCTATACCTGCTCCCATGTATATAGTTTGGGGTGCCGCCACGCCCATGAGGCGGCCTTGAAGCAGGCTGGGGACGCCATACCGCCCCATATCATCTGCGGGTCGCGTGGGATAAATCTATGTATCGGGGCGCTATACATGGATATGGACTGGATGGTCATA
>CAZQNC010000077.1:0-6533 GCA_964594625.1 uncultured Thermoplasmatales archaeon
CGTACAGTTCACCGGCACACCCGTCTGATTCTCACTCCCAAAATTCGTCACCGTCGCGTTGATGACGTAGCTGCCCGGGGGCGTCGTCCCGGATGGTGCGTTGACGGCTGTCGCGCCGACATCATCTGCGTATACCACGGACAGATACACCGGTATGACCGCCTGCGGGTCATCGGGGTCGTTGCCCGTGATAACCACGGCGTCTTCATAGGTGCCCTCGGTCAGGCCCGTCGCATCGACGGTAACATCCAGGGACATGGTGTCGCCCACGGAAACAGTTCCCGTATCCGGCGCGACGGACAGCCAGCTGCTGCCGCCGTCGACAGAGGCATTGAATGAAAGAGCCGCTTCGGCTCCGGCGTCGTTACCGACGGTCAACGATGCTGTATCGGACTCGCCGGCGTTGACAACGAAGTCAAAGGAGCCGGGCGTGACATACATGTCGGGGGCCGCTATGACATCCACTGTCTTGTTGACCCGGTTGTTAATCGTATGATTTTCACCCGCTACCGGCACTGCCTCGACGCCGACGAGATAGGTACCATAGTCGGGGTTCCAGGGAAAGCTCACCTGCTGGGTATGGCCAACGGGCAGCGCGGCAATGGTGGTGTTGTCCACGGTGACCCCGTCAACGGTGAAATGAACGGCTATGTTGCTTTCATCATTGACGCCGTTGTTGGCCACGGTTGCGTTGACATAGATGGTTTCCCCGTGGGGAACCTCGTCCGCAACATCGAGATTGTTGACGGAGACATCATGCTCAAACATCGTCTCCCATATCTGTGTCGACGGGTCCCCGAGGAGATTGTACGCCTCGCAGTAATAGGTAATCGAAACGTCCTGGGTGCCCTCCTGATAGAGGTAGTAGAGCGCCTGGTCGGTCATACCGCCGATGGTGTCAATGTCGTCGACCCACCACGAGTAAAACATTTTTTTCTCCAGGGTGTCGTCATCGTTCCAGTAAGTGGATGCTGAGGCACCCCAGAACCCGATGGCGGCTTTGTCGGCCTCGCGGAGCCAGGTCTCCCCGAAACATTCGGGGTCGTCGAAGGTATTGGTGCTGCAGGCATGGCTGCAGACAAAGGGATACATACCATTATTTGAGAGCGCTTCCACGTCGCCTTTGTCGAACGGAACGCAGGCCCATCCGGAGGGGTATCCATGCCCCGAGTACACGAGGAGGCTCCGCCCGTCGTTTAGCGCGTTGGTGATATCCGCCGTGCTTCCACCCTGCGATTCATAAATTTTGTCGCAGGTATAGTTGTGCGGGTCGAGATAGTTGTTGATGACATAGTTGTGGGTGGCCTCGGCCAGGCCTCCCTGGTCGTCCGAGGCGATGAACGCCGCTTTTTTTATCCAGTCATATGAGGGAAAATTGCGCTGCTGATACTGTACCGTCTTGTTGACCATGGCCGTCACCTGTGGCTCCTGTGAAGCGGGAAATCGGCCAAGGTGCATATCGGCCAGTATGTCGTTGGGTCCGTCCATGGTGACATAGTACAGGTCGACCGCGGTTGCCCCCTCGGTGCCCGTGTAGGCGGGAATCTGGCCGGTGTCCCCGACAAGCAGCACATATGATGGCGGCATACTCCAGTTGTTGTAGGCGTTGGCGATATAGTCATGGATGTTCTGCGTGGTAACCCCGCCGGGGATATCAGAGGTCTTTGTCGTGGTGACATCGTAGCCAATGCTTTCCTTCCAGTTCACAAACGGCATGATTTCTTCATAGAAATCATCGTAGACAATGACCAGGTATCCGTCCCCGTCTTTTCCGTTTTCTGTCTGACGAGGATAGGAGTCATAGTTGACGAACAGTGATTTCATCATCCTGTCGAACGACGGGGAAGCGTAGCGTTCCAGGGTGTCCACGGTTGCATCCATGTCGCTTCCGGGGAAGCTGACATCCAGTTGGCAGCCGGTCATGACTTTGAGCGCTCCCGACACCGGATTGTACTGGACCGGAGAAAGCTCCACGACGACGAAGCGGTTGCCCCGTATCGTTCCACTCTCGGCGAGCCGGGCCGGGGTCATCTGCATGAACGTGTTCTGGGAATAGTATGTTTCGTTGAACGTAAACGATGGGGTGTCCCCGTTTTTCGGAGCCGAGGGCTGCGCCGGGACCACCTGGGCGGGCAGCCCGAGTGCCTGCAACGAGGTTTCTTCCCAGGAGATAGAGCGAACGGTGACAGAGGGCGTAGCTCCCTGCGGAACCTGTACCATGTACCGCACGACCGGCAGCTTGGCCTTGCCGGCGCTGTTTGTATGCCCCTGGTTGGGGATGTCCAGCGTGGCAAAAGCCTGGCCATGCATGCGAACGGTTCCGTACGTGATCTCAGGTGTGTCTATATCCATGCGAAACGTGCGGGTGCCGTCGTCGGATGATTGCACGGCGACGGACGACGTTACAAGGTGTCCGATGCTTCCACTTGCACCTACGCCAACAAAAAGAGCCGCCACCACAAAAACAACACTTTTTTTAAATACATGCTTCATGTCAGTCACCTCAAGGTGTGGTCGCTTAATGTGATGGTTATTTTTATAGTTTTCCGTGACTTTCATCAAGGGTCATGCATCCCTCCATGACAGCCATGCGGAGGGACAATGCGCTCTCCACCCGGTGGGCACGTCGGTTTGGCCCCTTGGTCCGTTGAGGACATGGAAAAACGTGACAGACACGGCTACAGCGACGGGGCGTCCTCATAGCCCTCGCGCTGCCCGGTGCCCGCCTGCCGCCGCAGCCGCTCCGGGTGAAACAGCAGGCTGACGACGTTGAGCGCGTGCTCGCGGCTCCGCCGGTCGGCCAGCCAGCGCAGTTCTTCGTCGCTGTCCGCTTCGTCCTCGTGCACGAAGACCTCGATGACGTGGACGCCCGTCTGCACCTGGAGCATGATGAGTCCCTGCGATGCCTCGTGGGCGCACTGCTTGTCGATGGGTTCCGGGCCGGGCATCCCCAGGGCCATGACGATGTCACAGCCATCGTCGACGAGGTTTTTGGCCGCACATGGCAAATCCTTGATGCCGGGCACCGTGTACCGCTCCGCCTTGAAGCCCGTGGCATTGTTTTTCAGCTCGTCGACGGCCGCCGCGGCCATGTCATACCGGGCGAACGTGGTATCCGCCACGCCAATGTGCTTCATCGGCTGCATAAACACCGCTGGCCTTTTAAGCGTTTACGCCACATAGCCCTCACAAGACGCTCTGCAGATACAGCCGCGAATGCAACGGCCTTCAAAATTGATGGCAAAGAACGAAAAAAAGGGGTGCTACGAGACTCGTTCTCGGTCTCCCATGTACAGCTCGTTTTTCTCGAGTTTTTCCTCGATGCGGCTGATGATCTTCCGGGTGCCGTTGAGATCGTAGTCCTTATAGCGGGTGCACCGCCGGACCTCGGCGTCAATGCCGCGTTCCCTGAGCTGCCGCTGGAGGCCCTCGACCTCCTGATCGTAGCCCAGCGCGACGATGTCCGGCCTGAGTTCTTTGACGATGCGAAATGGGTCGTCGCTGTGGCCGACCACGGCCATGTCGACCGGTTTCAACGAGGCGACGAGCTCCCGGCGCATGTCCTCCGGGATGACAGGTGAATGTTTCCGCTGCCGGACGGTTTCGTCGGTGGCGACCACGACGACGAGTTCGTCGCCCATGTCGCGGGCCTCCCGCAGGTAATGCAGGTGGCCGATGTGCAGCAGGTCGAACACGCCGGAGGCCATCACTCGGAGCATGCGTTCCAGGCCTCCACGATGTCCTGGCCTTCGAGGAACACCAGACCGTGCTCGTCGGCGTACGCCCTGGCATCTCTGCGGGATAACGCTTCGCCGTGGTCCATCATCTCGCAGCCCGCCATCACCGGGACAACGTCGGCCATCTCTCCAAGCGCTACAGACAGCTCGGTGTGGCCGCGTCGCTCCCCGAGCAGTCCCTCGGCCGCCCTACAGACGGCGACATGTCCCGGTGCCCTGAACCGTTCGCCCAGCGTCCGCCGGGCGTCATCTTCGGTCATGGCTTCGATGTCGACGGCCAGCTGAGCCATCTCCCGGATGGTCAGGGCCCGGTCGTTGTCGGTGATGCCGGTGAACGTCTCCCGGTGGTTGACCGGCAGGGAAAACGATGACTTCGTATCGTAGGGAATGTCATCCGGAGCGAGCCCGGCCAGCGATGGCCACCGGCCGGCGGCATGGGAGAACACCTCGGCTAAAAATGGGAGCCCGAGCTTTCCCGCGATAGCATGGTGCATCATCAAAAAAATGAGTCCGCCGCCGTCGTGCCGCATTTGGTAAACACGGGCAGGGGTGACATGCTCGGCGGCGACCACGAAATCGGTTTCCTCCTCCCGTCCCTTCGCATCGTAGACGAGAACGAAGTCGCCGTCGCGGAGCGCTGTCAGCGCCTGTTCAAGCTTCCGGCTGCATGTCATTTTTGTGTTGTTTTTGTTCCATCATGGTGGAGATATAGCCGGCGATGCGGTTTCGCATGACCTTGCTGTCGATGTTGGTGTACTGCTCGACCAGTTCCTTGTTCGCAGCGAAGTCTCTCGAAAAGGCGTCTGGAAACTCCGCTACCAGCTTCTCCGCGACTCGCTTGATATATGTTGGACGTACGTTACCCACTGAATCACCTGCAATGGGTATACGCTCATCCTTTAAAAAGCTTTTAGCCGGGCAACGTTTAAGTGTTCGGCCGCAATGCGATACATGGACCAAGGTACAGCCAGGCTGGCCACCTGCTTCATCGTGCTTTTGTTCATCGGGAGCGTTTTTCATGGAGCCGCCGCATCGCGGGACAACGCCGGCTGGTACGAAAAACCTGACAGCTACAGCCAGCTCGTCGGCTGGTATCAGTCGCTCGAGCAGCAGCACCCGAGATATCTCGAGGTGTTCAAGGCCAACGAGCTCTACCGGACCGGCCGGGTGGCCGGCGGCTACGACTGCTGGTACGTCCGCATCACCAACGAAAGCCGCGGCCTGGACAAGCCCGAGGTCCTGTTCCTCGGCGGCCCGCACGGCGACGAAACCGTGGGCACCATCTCCGCCTACTGGTTCACCGACTGGCTGATGCGCCATGCCCCCAGCGACGCATGGCTCCGGTGGCTCATCGACAACCGGGAGATATACATCGAGGTCTCGCACAACCCCTACGGGTATGACAACGTGCAGCGCACCGACAGCCACGGCTGGGATCTCAACCGGGAGGCAGACTACGATGGCCCCGGCGGACGCGGGCCGCCGTCGGTCTGGGAGAGCGTCCCCGGCCGGACGCTCGTCCGGTTTGTCAACAACCACTCCATCCGGACGGGCACCGACTTCCACGGCGGCGTCCGCATGCTCCTCTACCCCTGGGGCTCGACCCATACCATGGTCAAAGGGACCAGCCCCATCTCCGGCAAAGCGTACTGGTACGCACCGCCCGATTTTTATTTCTACGACGCGGCGTCGCTCCGCCTGGGCAGCTACATGGGAGACTACGGCGGCGACCTGACAGCGGACAACATCGGAACGATACCGGAAACCGTCGGGTACCCCGCCAGCGGCAGCCTGGCACCATGGGCCTACGGCGGCGACGTAGCCCGGCATCCCGCCGAGGCGGCGTTTGTCAACCTGACCGGGGGCTACCCCGGCACGGGCATCATGTGGATCTCCCCGGAGCTGTCCGTGGTGAAAAACCCGCCGCAGTGGAAGTTCGGCGGCGACATCATACCCGGCTACGGCATCGACACCCGGCGCTACATGCTCCATCAGATAGACCTGGCGCAGCCCTACCTCCGCTGGAAAAACCCGCCGGAGCGCATCACCGGCGACGAGGTCACGTTGCAGTGGCAGGTCAACGGCAGCCTGGCTGTCGACCACACCATGCTCCAGTGGAGCACCAATCCGGATGTTATAGAGCATCCGACGGAAACCGGCGTGGACCATGACGACTACCAGGGCGAATACCTCGGCGGCACCGGCTGGGACGACGCCCGCAACGGCAGAACCAGCGGCGTCACCTGGCAGGACACCATCCAGGTGCCCCGGGGGGCGTCGGACCTCTACGTCGTCGCCCGGGCGCAGGTCGACCAGGTCTACAGGGACACCCTGGCCCCTGAAACATATGGCAGCGAATCCTACCTCCGCCTCATCCAGGAGCGCACCAACAGCTCCTACCATGAAACAATAAATGGCACCGACGGCGTGGAAACCATCCAGGGGCGGCAGTGGTGGTACTCGGACGTGCTGCATCTCACCGTCGGCGGCATCGACCGACCCCGGCCCGGCGTGCTCTACGTAAACAACCGGGAGCGCATGCCGCTTCCCCTGGACATCCCCGTCATATTCGGCGACATCACCGTCGAAGCGAGGGTACCGGGCGCCGACGCCGTTACATTCATGGTCGACGGTGAAACAATGACAACAGTGTCGGAGGCGCCATGGCAGTGGACCTGGGCCGAGCGAGCATTCGGCCGGCACACGATACAGGTGGACGTGCAGGGCAACGCATCGGCCACCTACACCCGGGACGTCTGGATAGCCAACCTCGGGTAGACGCCGTCAGTGACACCC
>CAZQNC010000078.1:0-6495 GCA_964594625.1 uncultured Thermoplasmatales archaeon
AAAAATACGACGTCTACCTGTTCGAGGAGCTGCCGCTCTACCTCCAGGTAGCGGTAATGCAGGCACATCAGGTCGTCTTCTGCCGCAACATTTACGATCTCCATGAATATTTTTATCCCTACATGAAACGATGGAAGGACCAGAAAGACAGGAACACCGTGACACGGGAGGATGTCCTCCGGGGGCTCTGAACCCCCCGCTAAACGGCACCAAAACATTTTAACCCCTTCGCTTTTTGTCTCCCGTGAACGCGAAAGGCCCATCGTGCTGTCCGTCGGCTCCGCGCGGCCGGAGCGGCATCCGGGTGGCAACGCAGCGGCAGGAAAACCGTATCAGGGATATCGCCCGCCGGCTGAAAGACGACCCGCTCATGGTGCTGCCCTCGTGCCGTGACGGCTGCCGGCGCTGCTCGTTCAAGGGCGTCCGGAAGAAGCTGGAGAAGCTCCGCGATGCCGATGAGGACACTCTCAAAAAGTATGCCAACCGGAAGGACCTGTTTTCGAAGGATCTGGCGGCGGCGGTGGCGGCGACGATGCTGCTGGCCGACGCCGATAACATTCCGTATCTGGCGGCCAAGGACATCAACGGCAGCACCTATGTCTATGCCAAGCGGGGTGAGGCGGACGAGGAAAAGCTGCTCGGGGTGCAGAACTATGACGACCCGCATCTCCGGCTGCTGACCGTCATGGACCTGGCGGCGAAAAACGACCTGTATCTGTATTCGCTCCGGGATGGCATGGTCTGCGTGGAAGATGATGCATCGCCGCCGGACGGCTTTGTGTCGTTTGCGCTGGATCGGCTCGGCCTGGACGAGGATGGCTGCGGGCATGCATCCGGCGACCGGCCCTGTCTGGTCGTCGACTGGAAGCCGGCCGATGTCAGGCTGCGTATCTGCGAGCGATGCGCCTCTGAGAAAAACACGGTTGCCATGCTCACCCGGTATTTTTTTGCCCCGGACGTCGAATCTATCTTTGCTGTGGACGTTGAAGGCGACGTCGTGGAATGCGGCCATGCGTGCGGCACGTGCGCCATCGAGCCGGCGCTGGATACGGGGCTTGACGACGACGTGTACCTGGCCGGGCAGATGTCCGACGCCGGGTTTATCGACAGCTGGCGGAAAAAGGCCCGCTGGAACATTCAGGGGCTGGATGAGCCGGTGTTTGTGCTCGACGGGGTCTGCTTCGGCAGCGACATTGATGCGGCCATCGAGCATCTCTCGCCAAAGGAATGGGAGGAGCCGGCGCTCCGCCTGCTGCTGGAGCAGGCCTCGAAGCCGCTCATCCTGGAAGATGCGACACCCAACGCGGTTATCGCCGAGTACTGGGATGGCAACGCCAGCCTGGTGGTACGGGAGGTCGCCGGCAGCGAGGGCCTCCGCATCCTGCGGGAGAGCGGCGGCAAGTATACGCCGGCTGAGATACTGGAGCGGGTGCATGAGGCGGCCCGTCGTCAGCAGGCGCTGGCGGCGCTGCCCTCCTACGATGGTCTGCCGCCGCTGGCGGCGTTTGCCGATGGCATCGCCCGGGCGTACCGGAGCGATGGCTCCGCGGGGGCGGTGAAGGCCATCCAGCAGAAGGACATGGATTTCAAGCATAAGGCCGTGGCCTATGCTTTTTTGGTGGCCATGGACAAGGCGTCGGGTGAACGATGGAAGTATAGCGACCAGGAGCGGGAGTTCGGCGGGCATCTTGCCGTGCATGCGGAGCAGCTGCTCTCGGCTGAGGGCGGCGCGTACGGCGAGGCGTTGCAGGCCATGCTGACCGCGACGGGTTCAACCGAGACAGTCGGGTGACCATGCCGGTGGAGCGGTCCTGCGGTGCGGTGGTGTTCAACGGTGACGCCTACCTGTTGCTCCGGTATGGCCGGGGGCACTGGGGATTCGTTAAGGGCAACGTGGAGCCGGGCGAAGAGGAGCGGATGACGGTGCTGCGCGAAGCCGAGGAGGAGACCGGGCTGACCGCGGAGCAGCTTTTCTTCGTCGAGGGATTCCGGGAATCCATCAGCTATTTTTACAAAAAAGACGGCGCCACCGTGTACAAGGAGGTCGTCTTTTTTCTGGCGGAGAGCCGCTCGCGCGAGGTATCGCTGTCTCATGAACATACGGACTACGCCTGGCTTGGCTACAGCGAAGCGATGGAACGGCTGACGTATGACAACGCCAGGAGGATACTGGGGAAAGCCATGAGGCATCGCACGAAATAACTTATAGCCGGAGGGACATATTGCCTGCATGCGACTCGTGGAATGGCAGGGCAAGCGGCTGCTCCGGCAGCAGGGCATCCCGGTTCCCCGCGGCAGCGTCGTTGCGTCGCCGGAGGAGCTCGAGGACGTGTCGCTGCCGTTTCCCTGGATGCTGAAAGCACAGGTACCGGCGGGTAAACGCGGCAACGCCGGCGGGATTATCCGCGCCGACGACATGGACATGGCGCAGGATGCGGCCCGGAAGCTGCTCGAGGGCACCCTGCACGGCTTTTCCGTCAACGAGATGCTCGTAGAGGAATACCTGCCGCATGAAGAAGAACGATATCTCGCCGTGACGGTCGACCGGAAACGGGGGATGCCATTGCTGCTCTCCGGGCAGCAGGGTGGCATCGATGTCGAAGAGCAGGGCAACGTGCTGCGGCTGCCCGTGCATCCCCTGGCCGGCCTGCAGCCCTACCAGCTCCGGCAGCTCGGTGACATGGCAGATGTGGCACGGAAACTGTACCATCTTTTCAGGGCGTACGACTGCCGGCTCGCCGAGATAAACCCGCTCGCCGATGTCGACGGCAGCCCGATGGCGCTCGACGCCACAATCGAGGTAGACAACAACGCCCTGTTCCGGCAGGACGACATCCCCTGGCATGACCACGATATAACCCCGCTGGAACGGGAGGCGCGGGACGCCGGCCTGGCGTTTGTGGAGCTCGACGGAAACATCGGGGTCATCGCCAACGGAGCCGGGTTGACCATGGCGACGCTCGACGCACTGCAGCAGTATGGCGGCCGGGGCATGTTTCTGGATCTGGCGGGGACGGACAGCCCGGATACGGTCAAAAAAGCGTTTTCTATCATGCAGCGGGCGGCGCCCGACGTTATCTTTGTCAACCTGTTCGGAGGTATCACGAAGTGCGACACGGTGGCCCGGGGCATCCTCGACGCCGTGGAGGAGACGAACGTCGACGTTCCCGTGGTGGCCCGCATCCGGGGGACCAACGAGGAACGGGCATCCAAAATGCTCCGGGGGCAGGTCGTCGCCGTGCGTTCGTTCCAGATGGCAGCACAGCGGGCAGCGGAGCTGGGAGGAAAAGCATGAGCATTCTCGTTGACGAGGCAACGCGCGTGGTCGTGCAGGGGGCAACGGGCTACCAGGGCCGCTATCACATCCGGGCCATCCAGGAGTTCGGGGGAACCGTCGTGGCAGGCGTCACCCCGGGCAGAGGCGGCGGCATGGTGCACGACGTACCGGTCTACGACACCGTCCGGGGGAGCCTGTTCCATGAGCCCAGCGCCTCGCTCGTTTTGGTGCCGGCGCCACATGCCAGGGACGCAGTCTTCGAGGCGCTCGACGCCGGCATCGGGCTCGTCGTGGTGGTCACCGACGGGGTGCCGCTCAACGATGCGATGGACATGGTGCAGTATGCTCGATGCCACAACGTCAGGCTCATCGGCCCCAACTGTCCCGGCGTGGCCAGCCCGGGCACGGCGAAGGTGGGCATCATCCCAAACCGGCTGTTCGCCCCGGGCAAGGTTGGCGTTGTCTCCCGCTCCGGCACCCTGACCTACGAGGTGGTCAACGCGCTGACCGAGGCAGGCCTGGGGCAGTCGACCGTGGTCGGCCTGGGCGGCGACCCGGTCATCGGCACCCCTTTTACCGAGGTGCTCGCAGGCTTCGAAGCAGACCCGGACACCGAAGCCGTTGTGCTGGTGGGAGAAATCGGTGGAACGGCCGAGCAGGATGCCGCCGTCTACATCGCGGAGGAGATGACCACGCCGGTCTACGGCTACATCGCCGGGCGGTCCGCGCCACCGGGACGGCGGATGGGCCATGCGGGAGCCATCGTGTCCGACCGGAGTGAGCATGCGGCGGCCAAGCATACGGCGCTGGAAAATGCCGGCGTAACCATGGCATTGTTTCCCCATGACATCCCCGGGCTCATCAAGCGCGACGGCGCTACAGGTTGACGATGAACATGTCTGTCTCCGCACGGGCCATCTCGCCCGCCGGGTCGTATGCCGCAGCGGTGACCGTATGATGGCCGAGCGCCGGCAGGTCGAGCTGCCAGCGGTAGGGCGGCACGGCGTCCTCGTAGACGGCGTCGCCATCCATGGAAAAAACGACGCGTTGTATCGAGGTGCCGCAGGTGGAAACACGTGCTTCGACGTCGACGGCGCCGACGACCACGGTGGACGGCAGCGGCATCACCCGCCGGTTGAACAGGTAGAGCCCGGGGCCGGGCCGAACGATGGCGATGTCGGGGGCCGCTTCAGATGTCACCGTAAACCGGTCGAGCAGGGCTCCGTCGATGTCGTATGCCGATACGGTTGCGGTCATATCCTCCGGTGAGACGTCGAGCTGGCAGTAGTGAAATGTTTCGCTGCTGGTGTTGACATACCAGGCGTCCTCCGGCGCGTAGAGCGGGGCGCCCCCGCCGCCGGTGACCACGTAAAAGATGCCGTTGATAGGATCGGTCCGCTGGTAGTAATGGCAGTGGGACTGGAACACCAGGTCGACGCCGTATTCGATGAACAATGGCTCCCAGACGGCCCGGACGTCGACGCGGGGGAGATGGCCGCCGCTGCAGTAGATGGGCTCATGGAAGCATACAATGGTGAACGGCTGCGTCGTCATGGCGAGATCGTCCCGGAGCCAGGCGTACTGCACCGAGCGCTCGTTCCAGGGCCTGTAGTTGTCGAGCACCACGAAATGGCAGGGCCCGTAGTCGAAGCTGTACCACATCTCGTTGCCGGACAGCGCGAAGATGTCGTAGTAGCGGCTGCCGTTGTACTCGTGGTTGCCCAGGACGCCGTACAGCGTCGTGTTCTGCATCAGGGGCTTCGTGGCGTTGAGCCAGTATGCCCATTGCTCCGATATGCGTCCGTCGTCCACCATGTCGCCCCCGTGGATGGCCACGTCGGGTGCGGCATCGTTGACGGCGTCGGCGACCAGCGCGGCATGCTCCCAGCTGTCCCAGGAACCGCGGCTGTCTCCGTAGACGACGGCGGTGACATCGCTGGTGCATGCGGGGGCCAGCTGGA
Organism: uncultured Thermoplasmatales archaeon; assembly: GCA_964594625.1. Lineage (GTDB taxonomy): Archaea > Thermoplasmatota > E2 > UBA202 > DSCA01 > CAZESS01. Next base: position 5,239 of record CAZQNC010000078.1, read on the forward strand.
AGGAGAACCCGGGGCTGGCAACGTCGTCGGAGACAACGCGGTATCGCCCGGTGGCCGTCGAGGGATGCAGGGTGACCTCGTGATGGATGCCGCCGGATGGCGCCGGCTGGATGAAGCCGTAGGTGTCGTCGCTGCCGTATTCGACGGCGTTGTCGTCTGTCGGGGCGGCGGTTTCCCAGATGATGGTGACCGCCTCCCGGGTGGCGTTCTGGGTGTACGGGCCGACAGTGATGGCTGGCTCGATGGTCTGCCCGGAGAGCGAAGCAACTGGCATGGTCAGCAGTGACAGCACGGCACAAATGAGAAGGACGTGACGGATGGACATGCCTATCGGTATAACAACGGCTGTGAGCATTTGAACGTTTGCCCCGTGGAAACGGAAAAGCTTTTAGGAGAACGGGGCTTACAGGTGCGAGGGCCCGTAGGGTAGCTTGGCATCCTTCAGGCTTTGGGAGCCTGTGACTCGAGTTCAAATCTCGACGGGCCCATCCATAAAAAAACATAAAAAGAGGAGCGATATTACCTGCTGTTCCCGCCTTAGCTCAGACTGGCCGGAGCGGCCGGCTGTAGACCCAATGGGCAGCTACCGGCAGGTCCCCGGTTCAAATCCGGGAGGCGGGACTTCTCTTCCATTTCGTAATCCCCTCATATTGAGATCGTTTACGGCATCCCTGCGGACAGAACAGGAATGCTTGAAATCCGGGCGGGCGACAACAATGGAATGTATGCTGACGCCGCCGGTGAGCTCCGGCTTCGGAGGGTACAACCACGTATCCAGCCTGGGACACCTGTATCCGGAGAGATATGGATACGCGGAAAGGGTAAGAGAAGGATTTAGCTCAAAAAATCAATTATGAGCTTGATGCGCATACTACTGTTACCGGTATCCGCTAACGCTCGTAACAACGGCAATATCTGCTCCCTAAAAATGTTTTCTGCAATTAGCAAATCCAACACCAGATATATGTGTGGTCGTCTAAATTGGCCGGCAATTCCTTGTGGCTTTATGCCGAACATGGTTTATACGATTTTTTCACTTTATAAAGCATAGGTATAGAAAAAGGGGAGGGTTCAAGTGACGGATGACGGTTTCCGTTTTTACACGAATTCGTAGGAGTCAAAGCAGCTGTCACAGGTGGCTGTTTTTATGTTCCACGTCCGTTTACCGCATTTAGGGCAAATTGCATAATATTTATGCAGGATTTTTTCTTTTAGGCCCTTCGCCCGCCCTTTTTTATCTTTTACACTCATACTATA
>CAZQNC010000079.1:0-6399 GCA_964594625.1 uncultured Thermoplasmatales archaeon
GACCAAGAGCCCAACGTGGGGTAATGGAGGCGTATTTTTTAAAGTTTCTCTTGCGACAGCTGCTCCATCGCCGTATCGACAAGGCCGGGCACGTCCAGCTTCGCCTCCTCGTCCTTGACCACCGCGAGGCGCGACATGGTGGCCGGCCGGGATGGCACCAGGCTGCAGGACGCACCACCGGCAATCGAATGCTCGTAGGTGCCGATACGCTTCGCTATCATTATAATCTCCTGCTTGTCGAGCCCGATGAGCGGGCGCACCACCGGCACTGACACGGCGTCGTCGAGCGCCGCCAGGTTGGACAGGGTCTGCGAGGCCACCTGCCCCAGGTTTTCCCCGGTGACCAGGACGTCGGCGTCACGCCCGGCGGCGAGCCGTTCAGCCACGCGGTACATCAGCCGCTTGCAGAGCAGACACCGGAAACGGGGCGTGACACGTCGTCGTATCTCCTGCTGCACCGTCAGGCCGAAGGGTGCAATGTACAGCGGGATAGACGTCTCGGCCGCCTGCATGACCTGCCGGACAAGTCCCCGTATCTTCCGGGGTGGTTCCTCCATGAACGGGGCGGTGTCCATGAACAGGGCGGCGCAGTCCATCCGCCGGGCCATGACGTACAATGCAACGGGCGAGTCGATGCCCCCGGAGAGCAGCGCCACCCCGCTCATACCACGGCTCCGGCCTTGACGACCGTTTCCACCAGGTTGACCCCGAAATGGTAGGGAATAAACTGGTGGGAGGGGACATCTACCACGAGCAGGTCCGCCCGCTTGCCGGTCTCGATGCTGCCCACCTGGTCCTCGATGCCGAGGGCGCGGGCCGCGTTGATCGTTGCACCTTCGATGGCCTCCCGGGGGGTCATCCCCATCTGGAAGCAGGCCAGCTGGATGACCAGCTGCATGTTCTCCGTCCAGCAGTTGGGGTTGAGATCGGTGGCCAGGGCGACGGGCAATCCCGCGTCGAGCATGGCCCGGGCGTCGGCGTAGCGCTCCTGCATCATGGAAAACGGCACCGCGGGAAGCAGCACCGGGATGACCCCCGCAGCGGCCATGGCCTCGATGCCCGCCCGGGATGCCATGAGGAGATGATCGGCGCTCGTGGCTCCAAGCTCGGCGGCCAGCGCTGCGCCGCCGATGTCGGTGAACTCGTCGGCGTGGATTTTTGGTTTGAGGCCGTGCTCCTTCCCGGCCTGGAGGATGCGCCGTGTTTCGTCGAGGGTGAAGTAGCCGTCTTCGCAGAACACGTCGCAGAACACGGCCAGTTGCTGCTCGGCCACCCGGGGTATCATGTCTTCGACGACCTGCTGGATGTAATCCTTTTTTTCCATGCCCGGGGAAACGGCGTGGGCGCCGAGAAAGGTGGGGACGATGTCGACGGCATGGGCATCGCCGAGGTGTTGGGCTACCTCAAGTATTTTGAGCTCGGTGGCGGTGTCGAGGCCGTAGCCGCTTTTGACCTCCGCCGTGGTGGTGCCGTGGCGAAGCATCACGTCGAGACGGCGGCGTGACTGCTCGATGAGCTCCTCCGGGGATGCCTCCCGGGTGTGCCGGACGGTGTAACCGATGCCGCCGCCCCGCTCCGCGATATCCCGGTAGCTGGCACCCCTGAGCTTCATGTCCAGCTCGAACGCGCGGGCGCCAGCAAAGACGGTGTGGGTGTGACAGTCCACGAAGCCGGGGAGCACGGTTTTCCCGGCGGCCTCGATAACGGTGGCGTCCGGGGCGGTCAGGTCGCTTCCGATATCCTGTATCCGCCCGTCGTCGATGAGGACGGAGACGTCATTGGCGGGGCCGTCCGGCAGAAAGACCTCGCCGGCGTCCTTGATGAGCAGCATGGGGAAAAAAGAGCTGGCAGTATAAAGGTTTACGCTAGAGCCACGATGACAGGTACGGCCAGACGAGGTCGCCCACCATGAGGAGGCCGAAGATGAGAACCAGGATGATGAGCAGTGTCACCCCGAACTTGATGAGCTTCCATCCGATGAACAACACCAGGATGACGATGAGGAACAGCAGCCAGAGCGGAATCTGCACGCCGAAAACCTCGATGACCATACTGGGATAAAAAAAGCGGCTATATAAACGTGTCTATTGCTCCAACAGGCGGGCGCCACGCCGGTCTATCTCGCAGGTCCAGACCTCGCCGTAGCCTGATAACGTTTCAGCGAGCATCCGGGTGTCGCCCATCGCGAACACCGCGTTGCCCAGCATGCACATCGACGCCATGCCATGGGGCTCGACAGCCGCAAGCACCCGTCCTGCTTCGTCGGACAGCAGCCCCGTCTCCCGGGCAAAGCGCTGGGACAGCGTGAACAGCCGCCTGAGCGACGGCGCGGCCAGCAGCTCCTCCACGCACCGACGGCCCACCCGGGTTATCTCCGCCGCACGCGGGGCGTCACTGAGCACCCGGGCGGTCTCCAGCTCCGGGCCTATGCTGGCCACGACCACCCGGCCGCCGCCCGGTATATGGCGGATGCTGCCGTCGGCGCCCGGCGTCTCCCGTATCTCGATGCCTCCATGCACCCCTGGCCCGATGTCGCCGAGACCCGTCGCATGGCGCACTTCCGCCACATGGGCGGCCTGCACCGCCATCTCCCGGGGCAGCCCGCACCGTTCAGCCACTGCGATGGCCGCAGCCAGGGTACCGGCGGCGCTCATCCCGAATCCCTGGGACGAGGGCAGCTGCAACGTTATGTCCACCTTGATGGGGCAATCGGTGAGCTGCCGGACGGCGTCCCTCGTAACCGGGCCGCCCGGCGTGCCGTTGACCGTCACCCTGGTCGTGTCGCCCTGCAGTGCAACGGAGGCAACGGCCCCGCGGGTGAGGCACAGTCCGGCGCCGCGGGAGCCCGCCAGCAGTGGGTCATCTGCGGGGCATATCTCGAAAAAACCGGTGACGTGGCCGGGGGCAAATGCTTTGATGGTCATGCTACTGCGTCGAGCAGCCGGTCGGCCACCGTTTGCTTGTCGCCCTGTACCGGCGTCACGTGGCCGGAGCGGTCGACAATCCACGCTTTCATGCAGTCGCTGCCCAGCGATGCCGTGGTGTTGGCCACCATGACATCGAAGTCGTCCTGCTGCAGCCGCATATGGGCGCGCTCAACGGCCCGTTCTTTCGAGGTTTCGAGCTTGAACGCCACGGCCGTGTCGGCAATGTCCCGGAGATACGGGTTGACGCGCTCCGCCGGCGTGAGATGCAGGTCCATCGGCGTTTCGGAGGACAGCTTGCCCTCGTGTCGCTCGGGGACGAAATCGGAGATGGCGGCGCAGTTGATGACGACGTCGCAGCGGGCGGCTTCCTTAGAGAGCTCGATGATGTCCCGGTGTGTCGCGAATTGCTTCGCTGTGATGTAGTCGGGCATCGGCAGGCCGCTGTGCCAGCATTCCACGTCTGCCCCCCGGATGAAGGCGGCCAGGGCGAGCGCCCGGGCCATCGTGCCACTGGAGCGATTGGTGAGCACGCGGACGTCGTCAACGGGCTCAGCTGTGGCACCACCCACCACGGTGACTCGTTTGCCGTCCAGGTCATGCGGACCCAGCATCCGGAGCACGTGGGCGACGACGGCGTCAACCGTGGCGATTTTGGCCGTGCCTTCCTCCCGGCGCGGCCCGATAATCGCCACATGGTGTTCCCTGAGCCGGTCCAGGTTTCCCATGACGAATGTGTTGTCGTACATCGAGGCGTGCATGGCCGGGACCAGCATGACGGGCACGTCGGAGCCCAGCGCCGTGGTGGCATACGTGGTCACCGGGGTGTCGTCGACGCCCAGCGCTATCTTGGAGAGCGTGTTGGCCGTGCAGGGCGCCACGAGCACCATGTCGGCGTTGTCGGGCCGGGCGCCGCAGTGTTCGACGTGCTCCACGGCGCCGGTGAGCTCCGTGACGGGTGCCACACCCGTGGCGAACTCGAGCGCATATGGATGGAGTATCTCGCGGGCGGCCGGCGTCATGACCGGTATCACCGCTGCCCCGTGACGGATGAGCTGCCTGGCCAGCCGCACGGTTTCCACGGCGGCGATGCTACCGGTCACCCCGAGAACGATGGTTTTGTGGTCGAGGTGGCGGGACAGCGTGCCGCGGATGTCGTCACAGGGATGCGTCATGGTCCTCCCGGAGCTTGTACTTCTGGACTTTGCCGCTGGCGGTCATGGGAAACGAGTCGACGAAGGCCACGGAGGCGGGCACCTTGAAGTTGGCCATCCGTTCGCCGAGAAATGCTTTGACCTCCCGCTCAGTGAGGTCGCCGTCGGGGACGATGTAGGCTTTGACCACCTCGCCGAGGCGCTCGTCGGGTACGCCGACCACGGCTGCATTTTTGACCCGGGGATGCGTGAAGAGCACTTCCTCTATCTCCCGGGGGTAGACGTTGAAGCCGCCGACGACGACCATGTCCTTTTTCCGGCCGGTGATGGACAGGTAGCCGTCCTCGTCGATGACCCCGAGGTCGCCGCTGTAATACCAGCCGTCGTCGTCGATGGCCGCCGCGGTGGCCTCCGGCATGTTGTAGTAGCCCTGCATCACGTTGCCCCGGATGGCGATTTCGCCTACCTCTCCCGGTGGCAGCCTCCGGCGGCTGTCGTCGACCACCCTGACCTCGACGCCGGGCAAGGGTGGCCCGACGGTTTCCGCCCGCTTTTGGTCGTCGTCGCCAAACCTCGTCAGGGAGATAAGCGGCGAGGTTTCCGTGATACCGTAGCCGATGCACACGTCGCAGCCCATCTCCCGGCGGACGCCCTTGACCACTTCGACGGGGCAGGGGGCCCCGCCCATCATGCCGCTGCGCAGGCAGAGCGCGTATTCGCCGTCCCGGTAGGCTTCGAGCTCCATCATGAACATGGCGGGGACGCCGAAGTTCATGGTGCACCGGTGCTGTTCCATGAGGTGGAGCGCGTTTTCCGCGTCGAAGACATCCTGGAGGACGATGCTCGCCCCGAAGGTAAGCGGCGTGAGGCAGCCGAGCACCAGCCCGAAGGAGTGAAACAGGGGCAATGGCACGAAGTAGCGGTCAGCCGGGGTGACCTCCATCACCCCGCCGGTGACCCGGGCGTTGTCGCAGACGTTGGCATGGCTCAGCATCACGCCCTTGGGCTTGCCCGTGGTCCCCGAGGTATACAGAATCTGGGAGATGTCGTCATCCGACACCTTTGGCAGCTCCGCTTCCCGGCCGGCGGACAGAAACGCCTCATACGTTATCGAGGGAACCCCGACATCTGCATCTTTGCCGAGGACAACGGCATGTTCCAGGTGCTCCAGCCCCGGGGCGATCTCCCGGAGCATCTCGTCGTACCGCATCTTGAGAAACCGGGGGGTCATGACGATGGCCTTCGCCTCAGAATCTGAGAGAATGTAGCGCGCCTCGTGCGTCCGGTAGCGGGTGTTCATGGGCACCATGACCGCCCCCGCCATGGCGATGCCAAGGTAGACGGGCACAAACGCGAGGTTGTTCGGCATCCACACGGCCACGTGGTCGCCCGGCTCGATATCCAGGGAGCGCAGGGAGGAGGCAACGCTGACGGCGCGGTCGGCCAGCCCCCGGTAGCTCAGCATGTCGTCACCGAAGACAACCGCAGGAGCGTCTGCATGCCTCCGGGCGCTTTCTGTCAGCACATCAACCAGTGTCATAGGGCTACATCGCCGACGGCTTTTTACTTTTATGGGCACAGCGAGGTGACCGTGTAGCTGACCCGTTCGACCGACATACCGTTGAACTCCTGGATGGCGGCCAGCGCCTCCTCGATAGAGGTGCTCCAGCCCAGGATGGCAACATTGAGACCGCGCTGCGCCGCCTCCAATGCGGCATGATGGGGAGCCAGCTCGATGTCGTACGGCCGGCCTGCCTTGTGCAGGGCTGCCATGGCGACCACGTCGGCGACGGCGATGCGGTCCGGGGCCGCGGTGGTGAGCGCCGCTGCGAGGTCGTCGATGTTGAGCGCGCGGGTGCCGCCCTCCTGTGGGCCGGGGAGCTCGAGGAGGTGGATGGTGCCCAGCTCGTACTGCATGATGCCTTCCATGTCGTCGATGGCAACGTCTTCGCCGGGCGCGGCGTCGTGGCGGGCGGTCCCCCGGGATGATGACGCCCGGTCGCTGTACGCGGTCAGGACGCCGTCTTCCATGAACAGGCCCAGCGTGTCTCCTCTGGCGATGGCGTTGCCGGCGAGCGCCGTGTCGCTTTCCACGATGTTGAGCTTTGCCAGGGTGTCGTCCAGGAACTGTTTGAGGTCGAGGAGATGCCGGTGCATGAACTGGATACCCTGGACGGTGGCCCTGTATTCGCCGTCGACGACGCGGACGAGGTCGTCGTCCCGCATTTTTTTTATGTAGTCGGAGACGGCCTGCTTGGTGATACCGATCTGTTCGGCGATGGATGCCAGCCGGGAGTGGCGGCCGGTGGCGATTTCGAGGA
>CAZQNC010000080.1:0-6394 GCA_964594625.1 uncultured Thermoplasmatales archaeon
TGGCCGAGTCCGGGCTGACGCCGTCGAACGAGGTGTAGATGGTTTTCAGGCCGGCGTCCCGCCACCGCCGCACCCGCTCGACCGCTTTGTCGGGCTCCTCATAGTAGTCGATGCCGACCGAGATGGAGTTCGAGTTCAATTGGATGTGCGGTGAGCCCATCTCGACGGCGCCGGCGATGATGTCGGCGAGGTCGTCGCGCATGGCGGGTTCGCCGCCGGTGATCTGGATGGGGGGGACGTAGCCGTTGAACCGCCGGGCGGTGCGGATGTCCTCCATGATGTCCTCCAGCGATGGCTCATACACGAAGCCGGCTTTTTCCTCGTAGAAGAAGCAGTACCAGCAGCGGAGGTCGCATCGGTTGGTGACCGCCACGTTCAACAGCGCGGTGCTGTTTTTGTGCTGGCTGCACAGACCGCAGCTTTGGAGGTCGTGCTCGTGCTCGATGTCGGTGTCGATGTCCGCCTTCCGGTCGTCCGGCGGCGGAAATCGCTTGACCTTCTGCCAGTATTCCAGGGTGCCGATTCGCTCCCTCGTCCCGTTTTCCTTGAGCAGGTACACCATGCCGTTTTTTTCCACGTAGGCGGCGGGAATGGTCGCCGGGATACCCGTCTGTTCCATTGCCTCCTCGTCGACGCTGCGCGTGGTTTCCAGCACATCGTATCCCTCCTGCCGTGCAGCTGCTTCCACGGATCCCATAGTGGATGTGCCAACGCACGAGATTATTTAAATTTTTCTTGTTGCCCCGGGAGCGCTACAGTAGAAAAAACCGTGGCGACGGCGGTGCCATCGAGCCACGGTGGTGCCATGCACACGTACATGATAATCTAGTTTTAAAACATGTGCCCGTGTTTAAAAAGCCGGCTCCGGGCGGGTTAACACATGATACGTCTGCGGCGCGGGCGTTAGGTTCATATATAAGATGTTGTTTAGCCCTAACAATGTCCCTCAGTCACGTGCTCACATTTCAGGAATTCGTCGCGCAGATGCAGGACGAGGTCCGGCACAAGATCGACCAGGAGGTCGCGGACGAGGACATGCGCTACGCCATCGAAGGCGGCAAGCTGCTCCGTCCCGTCATGCTGGTGCTCTCGTTCAGGGCATGCTCCAACGGGCAGCACGACCGTCTCTACGAGCGGGCGCTGGAAAGCGCCGTGGGTATCGAGCTGGCGCATTCGGCATCCCTGCTTCATGACGACATCATGGATGACGACGCCGTGCGGCGGGGCAAGCCGGCGTTGCACGTCCAGAAGGGCGTGGGCAACGCCATTCTCACCGGTCATCGGATGATCAGCCAGGCGTTCCGCATCTCCGTGGAGCACGGCCTGCAGAACGCGCAGATCTTTCTCGACACCTGGGATGACACCCTGGTCGGGCAATTGCGCGACATCGATCTCAACGCGCACCTGGAAAAAATATTCGAGGAGGAAAACTCCACCGAGCTGCTCATGCGGGAGTACATCCGGGTCATCGAGATGAAAACGGCATCGCTGTTTGCCACCGCCTGCCGCGCCGGGGCCATCGAAGCCCGGGCGTCGGACGACGTGCGTTCCACCATGGCCGAGTACGGCCGCAACGTCGGCCTGGCCTACCAGATCGCGGATGACATGGTGGACATCGCGCAGGGCAAGATGGAGGAGGGCATCATCATGCCGTTGCTGAAGGCTTTCGGCACCGACGTGGACGAGCACACCATCGACCTGCTGGAAAAAGGCAAGCTGTCCATCGAGGAGGAGCTGGAGAAAAAGGGCACCAGCCTGGAGGAGGTCTACGAGCAGGGCATCACCCATTACGTCCAGCGGTCGCAGGACATCGCCGACTCACCGGGCATCCCGGACAGCCCCTACAAGAACCTGCTGCGCGAGGCACCGGTGTACATCACCAACAAGATGACGGAAAAAATCGGCGTTACGGTATAAATGCCCATCGAGCAGAAGGGGATGACGTCTCCTTTTACCCTTGCTACCTCGCTTATCACCGGCGGACTGTTTCCCCTGCTGGGCGCCTTTTTTGCCTTTTCCACGGGTGCGGTTCCCTCGCTTGACGACCTCTCCTGGCCGGCCATGGCGCTCACCGCGCTCGGCGGCTTTCTCGCCCATTATCTGCTGTCGCATACCATCCACGACCTGTATCATTACGAGATAGAGGAACGGGCCACCCTGAGCCGCCGGGGCCTGAAAATGCTGCTGGCCGCAACCGTGCTGGTGCTGCTGGCCATCGCCGTCTATCTGACCTTGCAGGCGGGCTGGCCGGTGATGGTCTTCGCCGTCATCGGGGCCCTGGTGTCCATGTACGCCGAGGGATTGTTTCACAGCGAAGCCCAGATGGCCATCGGGGCCATGTTCCTGGTCATCGGCTCGTTCTACGTCCAGGTGGGCAGCCGGTATCACGGCCTGGAGGCGTTCACCGAGATATCCGGCATGATATGGCTCAAGCTGGTGCTGCTCTCCCTCTTTGCTTTTTTCTCCCAGTACGGCTGGCTGCTGTTCTACCGGCTGGACGACTACGAATGGAGCCCCCGGGTGCGCAACCAGAGCATCCTGCTCGCCAAGCTCGGCCTCCCGTTTCTCATCCTGGCGCTGGCCCTGCCGGTAACGTAAAGACGGGGCATGGATGCATCCGGGAGCAGAAACCATATATAGGCCAAGCCGTTGGATGGGGTGATGCGCGCGCTTGTATTCCTTGTCATCGGCATCCTCGTGGTGGGGGCTGGCACCGCCGGTCTCACCGTTGAACATCAGGGCTCGACCGGGGGCGACATGCAGCAGCCGGCAGCCCCGGCATCGATGGAGGACGGCGACGGCGGCGTGGACGACGCGGCTCATTTCAGGTATTACCAGAACGACAGCGACATCTCGCAGTGGTATGAATGGTGGTATCTGAACGTCAAGGGGGACAACGGCCACAATCTGCTCATCGAGTTTTTTACCTTCGGTGACCTGAACAATCCCCTGGCGTCGGCGGTCGGCGTGGTCATGCTGTTCATGGACGAGGACGGCTCCACCTACAAGAGCCTGAAAAGCTATCCGGGCATCCCGTATTCGCTGAGCTACGAGACCTGCGACGTGTCCATCGCCGGCGACCGGTTCGTCCGGCGGGACGACGGCAGCTACGACGTCACCTACGATAACTACGTGCAGCAGGTCGACCTTGATTTGCATGTCACGGGGCTGACGGCGCCCGTCGCCGGACGGCGGGACATGCTCAACGACCGGGAATGGATGGCGTGGAACGCGGCTGTTCCCGCCGGCATGGTGCAGGGCACCGTGTCATTCCGGGATGACGGCAGGCTGCGGCACTATAACATGTCCGGCGTGGGCTACCACGACCACAACTGGGGTACCGCCCGGAAGCTGCCCCTCCAGTGGGACTGGGGCGAGTTCACCGACCCGGCGGTACCGGTCACCTTCATGTACGGGGCGGCCAAGATAGGCGACGGCCCGTACGAGCACGGCGGCGTCAACATTGCCACCGCATCCGGGGAACGGTTCATCCCCATCGAAAACATATCGCTGGCCTACCGGGAATGGGAGACCATCGCCGGCATATCCAAGCCCACCGTGCTGCACATCACGGGTAGCAACGGCAGCTGCTCCGTCACCGCCACGGTACGCCTCCATCGCTACTACCTGGTGGCGGGCACCGGATGGTTCGGCATGCCGTATCTGGCCGGCTCGCTCACCGCCGACATCCACATGGACGGCCGTCACATCGAGATGCACAGCGTGCTCGGCTTCTACGAGCACCACTATTTTTCTCCCTTCAGCTAAAATGAAAACAGTAATAAATACCCGGGCAATATCCCGCTGAGGACGGGGTCGAAAAGACGGATTTGCCTCCACATTTCCGGCCCCTCCTCTCCTTTTCATCCGGCCGTTAAAACAGGCCGTGCATGGTTCCGTCGCTGTCCAGGTCCATCTGCTCGGCTGCAGGCCGGGCCGGCAGCCCGGGCATCGTGGTTATCTTCCCGGTGATGGGCACCAGGAAGCCCGCGCCGGCGGAGATGCGTATCCGCTTGATGGTGACCTTGAAATCCTCGGGCCGGCCCTTCAGCGCTGCGTCGTCGGAAAGCGAATACGGGGTCTTCGCCATGCAGATGAGCAGGTCCTCCAGCCCCAGTTTTTTGATGATGCGGAGGTCGTCCTCCGCGGTGACCGTGTACACCACCGCGCCGGCGCCGTACATCTTTCGGGCGATGACCTCGATTTTGTCCTTCACCGGCATATCCGGCTCATAGAGATAGCTGAGCTTCGCCGCCCGGTTATGGATAACGTCGACGGCCTTGCCGGCCAGCTCGACGCCCCCCTCGCCCCCCTCCGCCCACACGTCGGCGACGGCGAACGGCAGACCATGCTGCAGGCAATACCCCTCGACGACGGCGACCTCCTCGTCGGCGTCCCCGGCGAAACGGTTGAGGGCCACCACCACGGGGACGTTGAACAACGAGACGTTTTCCACGTGTTTCTCCAGATTGGGCAGCCCCCGGCGGACGGCCTCCGGATCCCGCCGACCGGCCTGCGCATCCTCCTGGGGCATGCCGCCGTGGACCTTGAGCGCCCGGATGGAGACCACCATGACGGCCACGTCGGGCGACAGCCCCTGCCGGCAGACGATGTCAAAAAACTTTTCGGCGCCCAGGTCGCTGCCGAACCCGGCCTCGGTGACGAAGTAGTCCGCCAGCTTCAACCCGAGGCGGGTGGCCATCAGGCTGTTGGTGCCATGCGCGATGTTGGCAAACGGGCCGCCGTGCACAAACGCGGGGACGTGCTCCACGGTCTGCACCAGGTTGGGATGCAGCGCGTCGCGGAGCAGCATGGCCATCGCCCCCACCGCGTTGAGGTCAGCGGCGGTGACCGGCTCCTCCTCGTAGGTGTAGGCGGCGATGATGTTGGAGAGGCGACGCTTCAGCTCGTCGATGTTCCGGGACAGGCACAGGATGGCCATGACCTCCGACGCTGCGGTGATGGAAAACGAGTCCTGATGCGGGATGCCGTCAGTCGGGCGGCCTAAGCCGACGACGGTGTTCCGGAGGTTCCGGTCGTTCATGTCCAGCACCCGGGGCCACACGATGTAGCGCGGGTCGATGTGAAACGCGTCGCCGTGGTAGATGTGGTTGTCCAGCATCGCCGACAGCAGGTTGTGGGCAGCGGTAATCGCGGACAGGTCGCCCGTGAAATGCAGGTTGACGTCCTCCATGGGCAGCACCTGCGAAAACCCGCCGCCGGTCCCCCCGCCCTTGACGCCCATCGTCGGCCCCAGCGACGGCTCCCGGATGGCCAGCGCCGTTTTCTTGCCGAGCTTCGCCAAAGCCTGCGCCAAGCCGATGGTCACGGTCGTCTTACCCTCGCCCTCATGTGTCGGCGTAATCGTCGTGACCAGGATGAGCTTGCCGTCCTCGTTGCCCCGCACGCGCTCCCATATGTCAGGGGACACCTTGGACTTGTGGCGCCCCCAGGGAATCAGCTCATCGCTGCGGATGCCGATGCGCGCCGCCACGTCCGCGATGGACTCCAGCTCCGTTGCCCGGGCAATCTCAAGGTCTGACTTCATATCGCCTCGTCGACGACGGTGCGTGTCTCCCGCAGCCGGTCCGCTGCCCGCTCGGTGAGCGCGTCCACCCGGTCGGCCATCTCGCCGCAGAAATCCTCGTCCTTGATGCCGCCCAGGTTGATGCGGACGTTGTACAGCGCCGCGTGCAGCGCCGCGTGAGCCAGCAGCGCCGCTGTGCCAGCGTCGGTGACGGAGTTCTGGTTGCCCTTTTGGGCGACGGGCGCGGCGTGCTCCATGACCGTGAGGCAGTGCTCCGCCGTCTCCAGGGGTACCTCGGCCGCCTGCTTCGATGCATCCTGGATGGCTCGGCTGCGGTCGTCGCCCTTCGGCATCCGGAAGGCGGCCATCACGGCATCGAAGGCCGCGGCGTCGTCGTCAGCCAGCGATAGCAGCTGCGCGCGCAGTGCCGCCAGCTGCTCCCAGTGCTCCTGTATCTCGCTCTCGACAGCGGCGTAGCGGTCCTTGCCGACGGTCAGGTTGCAGACCATTTCCGCCAGAGATGCCGCCATGGCGCCGCTGACCGCGGCTGCGCTGCCGCCCCCGGGCGTGGGGCTCCCGCTGGCCAGGTCGTCGATGAACTGCTGCACCGTGACGTCGGCGAAGCTCATGCCATGTCCTCCATCATCCGCTGTTCGAGCACCTGGCCGGGGTCGAAGTCCTCCAGCCGGAGGTAGTGGTCGGCGACGTCCAGCAGGGCTTCCATGGGCAGCAGGCCGATGAGCTCGCTGCCGATGACGGTGACGCCGTAGCGCGCCGCCTCGTTTTTGATGGTCTCGAAGACCCGGAACAGCGGGGTGCCGCGGTAGTTGACCATGTTCATGGACACCTGGACGATGCCGCGCTCCT